>CALWFS010000055.1 GCA_944377705.1 uncultured Mediterraneibacter sp.
TGTCTCAGAATGGTAGGTTCCGGTTCCGCGGCTTACGGACAGGGCTGGGAGATGGACGCCATCGCAGCCTGCGTTGTTGGTGGTGTATCCTTTACCGGAGGTATCGGTAAGATCTCAGGCGTAGTTGTCGGTGTGTTTATCTTTACCGCGCTGACATATTCTCTGACGATCCTTGGTATCGATACAAACCTTCAGTTCGTATTCTCAGGTATCATCATCCTTGTAGCGGTAACGCTGGACTGCCTGAAGTACGTTCAGAAAAAGTAATATATCACGATATCGCGAACAGAAGAGCAAAGTCCGGGAAGAACCGTGATGAAATAGGGGAAAAAGTTAATATGAGAAGAGAGCCGGATATCACTCCGGTTCTTCTCATTTACAGGGATTTGCCTGTTTGATATAATGATTTGAAATTAAGGAAGTGCTACGGAGATAAAACATGAATTTATACACAGTACTTTTGGTAGACGATGAAGAAGAAGTAATCCGTGTAATCATGAAGAAACTGAATTGGGAGAAGCTGGGATTTTCTGTAATCGGATATGCCAATAACGGGATAAAGGCGCTGGAGATGGTGGAGGAATATCAGCCGGATGTGGTCATGACAGACATCAGGATGCCCTACATGGATGGCCTGGAACTCTCGCACAGGATAAGGACGGATTATCCTGCGACACAGCTTCTGCTGTTTACCGGATTTGATGAGTTTGAATATGCCAAAGAGGCGATTCACCTTAAAATTACTGACTATATTTTAAAGCCGGTCAATGCCATAGAACTGACCAATGTTTTTACAACGCTGAAAATTAAGCTGGACAAGGAGATAAGCGAAAAACGCAGCGTGCAGATCCTGCAGAAGTATTATATGGAGTCCCTGCCGTTACTGCAGGCAAACTTTTATTCAACGCTGATCGAGGGAAGGATACATGAGGATGAGCTGGCGTCATATCTCTCAGACTATCAGATATCTTTTAGCGGCCCGTATTTCTGCTGTATTGTCATACATACTTCTTCCACGCAGGTGCCGGAGAATATGAATCCGCTTTTGCTGGCGACCTCTGTCCGGAAGCAGGCAGAGGAACGCCTCAGCGTACGTTGGAATACAAAAAGCTTTTCGTATCTTGGAAACACGGTCATGATCGCGCAGCTAAAGAGCGCTGATATGCTCTCAGATCTGACTGATGAGTGCGACCGTTTCTGCAAGTATGCAAGGAAGATCATCGGCGCGGTAGTCACTGTGGGAGTAGGGCAGATCTGCGGAGATATCATGGAACTGCAGCAGTCATACAGCACCGCCAGGGAAGCGGTGTCCTACCGGGTGATCTACGGGGCAAGCAGGGCGATAAATATAAAGGAGATCGCGCCCCAGGAGAAAGGGGAAGCCGGAGCCTCGGACGATGAAATCAATATGCTGTTTAAAGCGATCCGACTGGGAACGGAGGAGAATGTGACAGAGGCGGTAGATAATTACATGAAGAATGTAGTATTCCCGGAAAAATCACTTCAGTATCACCACATTGCAGTCATTGAGATGACAGGCGCGCTTTACAGGTTTTCCGTCAATAATGGCATCGCGGATGGAAATTTTCCTGCGGATATGAAGGATCTGTACAGCAGTCTTCTCGATCTGGAGCCGAAATCTCTGCGGAGCTGGCTTCTGGAGATCAGCCAGGCTTTCCGGATCAGTCTGATCAATGCCAGGAGCAGGTCCACGCAGTCATTTGTATTTAAGGCTCAGGAGTATGTGCGCAGCAATTATGCGGATGATACGCTCTCTCTGGACCGTGTGTGCAGTGTGCTGAACGTATCCAATTCCTATTTTTCTACGATTTTTAAGAAGGAGACCGGGAAATCTTTCATCGGGTATCTTACGGACTACCGCATGGAGCAGGCTTCCCGCCTGCTGATCGAGACAAATGAAAAAAATTATATCATAGCAAATCAGGTAGGCTACGCGGATCCGAACTATTTCAGCTATGTATTTAAGAGACAGTTCGGGGTGTCGCCGTCAAAGTACAGAGCGGAGCATACGGATGGTGAAAGATAAGTATTTAAAGTATTTGGAAAGACTGAAGCCGAGCGGCATACAGTCTACAATCATGGCGTCGTTTTCTGTAATATCGATCTCGCTCATGCTGATCCTGGGCATTGTGCTGTACATCAGGTTTTCTACCATGTCAAGGGAAGAACTGGTCCAGAGCACCGGGATGCTGATGGAACAGACAGGGGAAAATCTGGAGGATTATCTCGTCAGTATGAGGCAGATATCTGACGCCGCGTATTATAATGTCATAAAAGAGAATGATCTGTCTGCCCGGGATCAGGAAATCCAGGCAAAGATGAACCTGCTGTATGAGGCGAACAGGGATAATCTGCAGAGTATTGCCATCTACAATGATTGCGGCAGCCTGATGGCGGCGGAGCCTGTTGCCTCTCAGAAAGAAGATCCTGATGTGACAAATCAGGACTGGTATAAGCAGGCGGTAGAGGAGATGGAGAATATGCACTTTTCCACGCCCCATATCCAAAATCTGTTTGATGATGGCACTCAGCGGTATTATTGGGTGATTTCTCTGAGCCGGGTGGTAGAGCTGACAGACAACGGGGTCTCCCAGCTGGGCGTGCTGCTGGTAGACATGGATTATTCTGCCATTTCTCGCATGATGAACCAGATCAATACGTCAAATAACGGACAGTACTATTATCTGTGCGACAGCAGCGGGGAGATTATCTATCACCCGCGGCAGATACAGATCAATGACGGGATCATCAGTGAGGACAGTAAGACAGCAGCACAATACAAGGATGGTATCTATGACGTGATATTTAAAGGCGAGCAGAGAAAAGTGATCGTCAACACGATCAGTTATACAGGGTGGAAACTGGTCGGGGTGATCCCATATGATACTCTCAGCGCCGGGACGATCAACATTCGCTATTTTATCGTTCTTAGCATTCTGCTGATGGCGATGATGCTCGTGATCATCAACCGCGTCGTGGCAGTCAGGATTTCCAGGCCGATCCTCAAACTGAATGATTCAGTCAAAGAATATGAGGCAGGAGAAAAGCCGGAGATTTATATAGGAGGTTCATCGGAGATACGGCATCTGGGCCTGTCTATACAGAGCTCTTACGAGCAGATCGATACGCTGATGAAGGAGATCGTGCTGGAGCAGAATGAGAGAAGGAAGAGCGAGTTTGACGCGCTGCAGAGCCAGATTAATCCGCATTTTCTCTATAATGCGCTGGAGTCGATCACATGGATGGTGGAGGGAGAGCGAAATGACGAGGCAGTATTTATGATCTCCCAGCTGGCAAAGCTCTTTCGGATCAGCCTCTCCAAAGGCCGCACGGTGATCAGTATCAGGGATGAGCTGCAACACGCGCAGAGCTATATGAATATACAGATGATTCGTTACAAAAGTACTTTTTCCGTCGCATTTGACGTGGATCCATCAGTGTACTCCTATTGTATTGTAAAGCTGGTCCTGCAGCCACTCCTGGAAAATGCGATCAATTATGGTGTTGAGGGAATGGATGACAACGGGGAGATCCGAGTGACCGGAAATGTGGAGAATGGAACGGTTGTTCTCTCTGTGTCAGACAATGGATTCGGCATGTCTGAGGAGCAGGTAAGGCTCGTGCTTACAGACAGCAGCCGCATCCGCAAACATGGTTCCGGAGTCGGTCTTGTGAATGTCAATAACCGGATACAGATCCTTTTTGGGAAAGAGTACGGACTTAAGATAAAAAGTGAGCCGGACGAGGGCACGACCGTTTCTATCCGTATACCTGCGATTCCGTATACGGAGGAAAACCGAAAGATTCTGGAGCGGGGCCATATCCGGGGCAGAGAGGGATCACAGGACGCAGGAACACAGGAGAAACAGGGATGAAAAAGGGCAGAAAAATATTTATAATCACAGAGGCGGTACTGGCTGTCATGGTGTTCCTTGTAGCGTTTGCCATGCTGTGGGAGCGGCGGGGAAGGAATCTGGATAAGATCTCCGTGATTGTAGAAAATTCAGATGATACGCAGTGGTCAGCTTTCAAATACGGATTGAGAATGGCAGCGGAAGATAATGGAGTGGAGATGTTTTTCGTAAGTACCGGGGAAGAGCTGACAGTGGAGGAACAGCAGCAGATGATCCAGACTGAGATCGATAATGGAGCGGATGCTGTCATCGTGCAGCCGATTCCCGGGGCTGAGGAAATGCTCCTGAAGATGGAGAGGAAGATTCCGGTCATGCTCGTGGGGTATGCACCCGATGGGACTGGGGCCTCAGAATTTCCGGCTGTGGGACCGGACAACTATGCCATGGGCGCAGCACTGGCGGAAGAACTGCTGAAAGATTACGAGGAAAGCCTGGAAGGGAGGACGCTGGGGCTCCTATTGGAAAGTACGGATTCACAGGCGATTCTCGACAGAGAACAGGGATTCCGGGATGTGGCGGAGAAAGCGGGCGCGTCCGTGGTCTGGAGCATGGAAAGCAGCGCTTTGGGAGAGTCGGCGGAAGTCATTGCCGCACAGCCGAAGGTAGACTGTGTGGCTGCTCTTGATGATGCCAGCCTGACTGCAGCGGGGGCGTATTCCTCTTCGAATGTTCTGCAGGAAGCCCGGGTATATGGGATCGGTCATTCCACGGAAGCCGCCTATTATCTGGATACAGGAGCTGTGAATTGCCTGATCGTACCGGATGAATTCAATGTGGGATACCAAAGTCTGACAGAGTCTGCAAAAAATCTCAGGGAGCTTTGGTACAGGATGCGGGGCACGACCGTTTCGTATAAGGCGATCCGTCGGGAGGAATTGTTTACCAAAGAGAATCAGGAGATACTTTTTACTATGAGTCAGTAGCACCTGTCTCCCAGAGGGGAGGGAGGCAGGAGATCGGAGATATCATATGAAATTAAAGAAAATGATTATATCGGTATTGGCGCTATGCATGGCAGTGCAGCTTCTGTGTGCCTGCTCAGACCAGTCGGCGGTGGTCTCAGAAAAGCTCCACATAGGAGTGACATATTATAATCAGAGCGATACCTTCCTCAACGGCTTGCTCGAAAGTTTCCGGGAGCAGCTGGGAGAACTGGAGAAAGAGGGGCTGGAGGTGACGGTCACGATCCGCGATGCGGCGGGATCACAGAGAACACAGAATGACCAGGTGAAGGATCTGATTGATGCAGGATGCACCCTTCTTTGTGTGAATCTGGTGGATCGCGCGGATCCGTCGGAGATCATCGATCTTGCAAGAGATAACGACGTCCCCATCATCTTTTTTAACCGGGAGCCCGTGGCGGAAGATCTGATGCAGTGGGAAAAGCTTTATTATGTGGGCGCGTATGCGGAACAGGCAGGTATCATGCAGGGAGAGCTTGCCGCGGAAGCGATCCTGTCTGATGATTCCATAGACCGCAATAAAGACGGGAAGATCCAGTATGTGATCCTGGAAGGGGAGGCGGGCCATCAGGATGCGATCATCCGCACGGAAAACGCGGTAGAGGCATTGAGAAACAACGGAGTTGAGCTGGAAAAGCTGAGTTACCAGATTGCCAACTGGAACCGTGCCCAGGCCCAGAACCGGATGGAGCAGATGGTCAGCCAGTTTCACGACGAGATCGAGCTTGTCCTGGCAAATAATGATGATATGGCGCTGGGAGCGATTGATGCGTATAAAAAACTGAATGATATGGAAAACGCGTCCCCTGTGTTCTTTGGGATCGACGGTACGGATGTGGGGCTTCAGGCAGTTTTGGACTCTGACATGCGTGGTACGGTATATAATGACAAAGAGGGACAGGCAGAGGCAATGGTCCGGCTGGCCGCAGCGATCGCCACCGGCGAGGGTATGCAGGAGATCGATTTTGAAAAAGAAAGGTGTATTTATCTGTCCCATTGGAAGATAACCCGGGAAAATGTGGAGGATTATATCAAAGACGGCGGGGACGGTACCGGGGAATAGCATATGGGCTATATTTCGGACAAATGGCGCTTTTGCTTGAAAAATAGTTTCTGATGCCTTAAAATAAGGAGCATATGATCCGCAGAAGAGGCGGAAGGCAGAGGAATCATTGATAAAATGTTTTGGAGGCAGCATGGAGGGAAGTGAATCGATGGAGATGATCCACGCGGAGAATCTCGTATATGAATATGACAAGCGTGATGAAGACGGAAATATTGTGGGGACAAACCGCGCCATCGACGGGGTGGACATCGATATACCCCAGGGCTCTTTCGCTGCCGTGCTGGGGCACAACGGTTCCGGGAAGTCTACGCTGGCAAAGCATATGAACGCGATCCTCGTGCCCACCGGGGGGACGATATGGGTGGACGGACGGGATACGAAGGACCCGGCAGAACTCTGGAATGTGCGTCAGGCTGCGGGCATGGTCTTTCAGAATCCGGACAATCAGATCATCGGTACCGTGGTGGAAGAGGATGTGGGCTTTGGACCGGAGAATCTGGGCGTGCCTACGGATGAGATCTGGAAGCGCGTGGAGGAAAGCCTGCGCTCCGTGGGGATGCTTGAGTACCGCAAGGCGTCCCCTAACAAACTGTCCGGTGGTCAGAAGCAGCGTGTGGCGATCGCGGGCGTGATCGCGATGGAGCCAAAGTGTATTGTGCTGGATGAGCCCACCGCCATGCTGGATCCCAATGGGCGCAAAGAAGTCATCCGGGCGGTGGAAAAGCTGAGAAAAGAGAAGAAGGTCACAGTGATCCTGATTACGCATTACATGGAAGAAGTCATTGACGCGGATCAGGTGTTTGTTATGGATGGCGGTCATATTGTCATGCACGGCACGCCCCGTGAGATCTTCAGCAGGGTGGAAGAGCTGAAGGCGTATCGGATGGATGTGCCCCAGGTGACGATGCTTGCGGAGGAACTTAGGCAGCGGGGACTGGATATTCCGAGGGGCATCCTGCGGAGAGAAGAATTGGTGGAGGCATTATGTCGATTGCGTTAGAACATGTAAATTATGTATACAGTCCGGGAACAGCCTACGAGAAACAGGCGCTCAGGGATGTAAGCCTTGAGATCCCTCAGGGGCAGTTCGTGGGGATCATCGGGCATACCGGATCCGGGAAGTCTACCCTGATCCAGCATCTGAACGGGCTTACCCGGGCGACATCGGGAAGGATCCTGTATGAAGGCAGGAATATTTATGATGAGGGCTATGATATGCGCTGGTTGCGCAGCCAGGTCGGTCTGGTGTTCCAGTACCCGGAGCATCAGCTTTTTGAGGTGGATGTGCTCAGCGATGTATGCTTCGGACCGAAAAATCAGGGGCTGACTCAGGAAGAGTGTGAGAAAAGGGCAAAAGAGGCGCTGAACCTGGTAGGATTCCCGGAGAAATATTATAAGCAGTCGCCTTTTGAGCTGTCCGGTGGTCAGAAGCGCCGTGTGGCGATTGCGGGCGTTCTTGCCATGCGTCCCAAGGTGCTTGTGCTGGACGAGCCGACAGCGGGGCTGGATCCGAAAGGCAGAGATGAGATCCTGGACCAGGTGGAGCGGCTCCATAAGGAAACAGGGATGACGGTGATCCTTGTGTCCCACAGCATGGAAGATGTGGCAAAATATGTGGAGCGCATCATTGTTATGAATCGAGGCGGGAAGATGCTGGACGGCACGCCCGGGGAGGTGTTCCGCCATTATAAGGAGCTGGAAGAGGTTGGGCTTGCCGCGCCTCAGGTGACTTATGTGATGCACGATCTGAAGGAGAGAGGGTTTGACCTTTCCCCGGATGCGACGACGATCGAAGAGGCGGCAGACGAGATAATGAGGAGCTTGGCATGATAAGAGATATCACGATCGGGCAGTACTACCCGGCAGAGAGCAGGATACACAGACTGGACCCCAGGGTGAAGATCATATGCACCCTGCTTTTTCTCGTGTCTTTGTTTATCCAGAACAGCCTGCTCGGGTATGTGATTGCGACTGTTTTTCTCGGCGTGGTCATACGGCTGTCAAAAGTCCCGCTGAAATATATAGTAAAGGGGCTGAAGCCCATAGTGATCCTCCTTCTGTTTACCGTGGTCATGAATCTCTTCCTCACTCAGGGAGGGGAAAGACTGGTGCATTTCTGGATCTTTACGATTACGGAAAACGGGCTGCGTACTTCTGTTTTTATGGCTGTGAGGCTGATGTATCTTGTGGCAGGTTCGTCGATCATGACATTTACGACTTCGCCCAACGGGCTGACAGATGGGATGGAAAAACTTCTCCATCCCTTGAATAAAGTCAATGTTCCGGTACATGAGGTGGCGATGATGATGTCCATTGCCCTCCGTTTCATCCCGATCCTTCTGGAAGAAACGGACAAGATCATGAAGGCACAGATGGCAAGGGGAGCGGATTTTGAGAGCGGGAATATCATCCAGAGAGCGAAAGCCATGATCCCGATCCTTGTGCCATTGTTCGTTTCCGCATTCCGCCGGGCGAATGACCTGGCAATGGCGATGGAGGCGAGATGCTACCACGGCGGAGAGGGACGCACGAAGATGAAGCCGCTGAAATATAAGGCTCGTGACAGGATGGCATATATTTTCACAGTGTTTTATCTGATCCTGATCTTTGTAGTTGGGAGATTTGTGGATTTTAAGCTGTGGATATTCTGACAGAGCAGAGGATTGCATGAGATGCGGGATGCGTTACGCAGTCAGCGCATCTCATGTTCTGTGTCTGGGGATAGTGGAGGGAATATGAAGAGGATCAAACTGACAGTCGCCTATGACGGCACGGATTACTGTGGATGGCAGATCCAGAAAAACGGTGTGACAGTGGAAGAAGTGCTCAACCGCGCCCTGTCCCGGCTGACAGGAGAGAAGATCACAGTGGTGGGGGCAAGCCGCACAGACGCGGGCGTCCATGCGCGGGGGAATGTGGCTGTGTTTGACACAGGCACCAGGATCCCGGCAGGCAGGATCGCCTATGCGGTGAATGCGCTGCTTCCGGAAGATGTAGTGGTAGTCAGGTCCGAGGAGGTCCCGGCGGGATGGCATCCGAGAAAATGTGTGTCCGTAAAGACGTATGAGTATCGCATATTGAACAGAGAATTCCCGGATCCGGTGAGGCGGAGGGATACTTATTTTGTGTCTTTCCATCTGGATATAGACCGTATGCGGGAGGCTGCGGAATATCTGATCGGAGAACACGATTTTAAAAGTTTCTGCAGTGCGCAGACAACAGTAGAGGATACAGTGCGTACGATCTATGATCTGGATATAAAGAAGGAAGATGATCTCATTACCATCTGTGTGAGGGGAAACGGATTTCTCTACAACATGGTACGGATCATTGCAGGGACGCTCGCGGGCGTTGGAAGAGGATACTTTACGCCCCTGGATGTCAAAGAGATGCTGGCGGAGAAGGACCGCACAAAAGCCGGTGTGACAGCGCCTCCCCAGGGACTTACGCTGGTGGGAATAGAGTATCGCGGGGAGTCCAATGAGAAATAATAATATTTTCGACTGTACTGCTCATTCGCATTGCGATTTTTGTCACTGCGGGCAAGAGAGACTGACGGTAATAACCATGCTTCCGCTTGACATTTACACGGCAGATTGTTACTATTAATTTATCAATATTACTGGGATGTTACTAGGGAAGACAAAACCGGATTTTCAAGTTATAAGGTCTGACTTTATGCTTCGGAAGTCTGTTTTTTTGCCTAATTCCAGTGAATATATGATTTAAGGAGGATGAGAATATGAAGATTTATGAAGCGAAAGATTACCAGGAAATGAGCAGGAAGGCGGCGAATATCCTTTCCGCGCAGGTGATCCTGAAGCCGGACTGTGTGCTGGGACTTGCTACGGGTTCTACCCCTATTGGTACATATGATCAGCTTGTAGAGTGGTATAAAAAAGGAGATGTGGATTTCGCTGAGGTGAAGACAGTGAATCTGGATGAGTACAGAGGTCTTACCCGTGATAATGATCAGAGTTATTATTACTTCATGCACAAGCACCTGTTTGACCGTGTGAACATTAAACCGGAAAATACAAATGTGCCGGATGGCACGGAACCGGATGCAGATAAAGAGTGTGCAAGATATGAAGCACTGATCGCATCCATGGGCGGCGTGGACATTCAGCTCCTTGGACTGGGGCATAACGGACATATCGGCTTCAACGAGCCGGCCGGTTCTTTCGCCCGGACCACACACTGCGTAGATCTTACAGAGAGTACAATCGAGGCAAATAAGAGATTCTTTGCTTCTGCAGATGATGTGCCGAGGCAGGCGTTTACAATGGGGATCGGAACAATCATGAAAGCAAAGAAGATCCTTTTGATCGTGAACGGAGAGGCGAAGGCGGATATCGTGGCAAAAGCATTTTTCGGACCAATCACACCGGAGGTGCCGGCTTCGATCCTCCAGCTCCACAATGATGTCGTAATTGTAGGAGACAGCGCGGCACTTTCAAAGATTCCGAGATAGTTGAGTGGCGATGTCTTTTTTACTTGAAGTCTGTGCGGACAGTGTGCAGTCCGCGGCTGCAGCTCAGGAGGGAGGAGCGGACAGGATCGAATTATGTTCAGGACTGGTCATCGGTGGTATTTCTCCGTCCCCGGCAATGTTTCGAGAGGTGAAGCGGAATATAGATATAAAAGTCCGGGTGCTGTTGCGTCCTCGTTTCGGTGACTTCTGTTATGATGAATATGAATTCCGGACGATCAGAGATGAGGTGGAACAGTTCCGGGATCTCGGGGCAGATGGCGTGGTCATCGGCATCCTCAATCCAAACGGCACGCTGAATGTGGAGCAGATGGCAGAACTGGTGAAGGCAGCAGGCGGGATCGGAGTTACCATGCACCGTGCATTTGATTTATGCAGAGATCCTTTTGAAGCATTGGAGCAGTGTGTATCTCTGGGAATTGATACCATTCTTACCAGCGGACAGAAAAGTTCTGCGTGGGAAGGGAGAGAACTGCTTTCCGAGCTGGCAGAGAGAGCGGCAGGGCGTCTGGATATTCTGGCGGGAGCAGGGATCGGACCGGATGTGATCGAAAAACTGGCGGTATGTACGGGGGTGAAAGCCTTTCATATGTCAGGGAAGAAGGTTGTTGACAGCAGAATGGAATTCCGCCGGGAAGGGGTACCAATGGGGATCCCGGGGTTCAGAGAGTTTGATATCTGGCAGACGGATAAAGGCCAGATAAGAAGCGCTGCAAAGGTGATAAGGCGGCTGGAAAACAGCTGAAAAAAGAACAGTAAATGTCTTGACAAATATAAAATCATGGGATAATATGGCTCATATGACACAGGCTGTGAAGGGAAGAAGTAACAGACGACCGTGAAAACAGAAAGCTGCCGGCTGATGAGAGGCGCATGATGCGGTGTCAGTGAATACATCCCGGAGCT
>CALWFS010000056.1 GCA_944377705.1 uncultured Mediterraneibacter sp.
TCCCACTCAATGAGATCATCTATGATTTCTTTGACGCGCTGAAATCCAGATCCAGGGGATATGCGTCCTTTGATTATGAGATGATGGGATATCAGCGCTCTGAGCTTGTGAAGCTGGACATCCTTATTAATAAAGAAGAAGTGGACGCCCTGTCCTTTATCGTATTTGCCGGAAGCGCGTACGAGAGGGGCAGGAAGATGTGTGAGAAACTCAAGGCAGAGATCCCCAGACAGCTTTTTGAAATTCCCATTCAGGCGGCGATCGGCAGCAAGATCATTGCCAGGGAGACGGTAAAGGCAATGCGCAAGGACGTGCTGGCGAAGTGCTACGGCGGTGATATCTCCCGTAAGAAGAAGCTGCTGGAAAAACAGAAAGAAGGAAAGAAGCGCATGCGCCAGGTGGGGAATGTAGAGATTCCACAGAAAGCGTTCATGAGCGTCTTAAAGCTGGATGATGACTGATGCTTGGGAGAGATCTGTACAGGGAGTATCTGTATCAAAGGAGCAGGATCGTGAAAAAGGAATTGGAACTGTATGTGCATATCCCGTTTTGCGTGAGAAAATGCGCATACTGTGATTTTCTCTCAGGACCGGCCGGGGAGACGGAGAAGTCGACCTACACAGAGGCGCTTCTCCGGGAGATCAGGAGCAGAAAAGAGGCTTACAGGGATTATCGTGTGAGCACAGTATTTCTGGGCGGTGGGACTCCCTCTGTATTGACAGGGGAGGAGACTGCCCGGATTTTTCATGCTCTGCGTGAGAATTTTTACATCAGCACGGATGCGGAGATCACAATGGAAGCGAATCCAGGCACCGTGACGGAAGAAAAAGCTGCCGCATGGAGACAGTGCGGCATCAACAGACTGAGCGTCGGGCTTCAGTCAGTGGATGACAGGGAGCTTAAAATGCTGGGGCGGATCCACACTTTCCGGGAGTTCCTGGATACATGGGAGATTGTAAGGGCAGAGGGATTCCACAATGTAAACGTGGATTTGATCTCAGCCATACCTGGTCAGACAGCCCACAGCTGGGAGCGGACTCTGCGCACCGTGGCAGAACTTGATCCGGAACACCTCTCGGCGTACAGCCTGATTATAGAGGAGGGGACTCCCTTCTATGAAAGATACGGGAACGGAGGAGCAGACCATGATGGAAGCCTGCCCATGCTGCCGGATGAGGAGACAGAGAGGCAGATCTATCAGATGACAGAAGCTGTCCTGAAGGAATACGGATATCACAGGTACGAGATTTCCAATTACGCAAAGCAGGGGTACGAATGCAGACATAATCTCGGATACTGGGACAGAAAGCAATATCTGGGGCTGGGACTGGGAGCCGCATCCCTTGTGGGGGAGCGGCGCTTCCACAATACTGCGGATATGCGGAAATATGCGGAGATATTCGGGGAAGATTACCGCGCTCCGGCAGCATGTGCAGAGGACGGTCAGCCGGGACCTGCCGCGGAAGAGATCGAGACGCTCTTGTCGGAAGATCAGATGGGAGAATTTATGTTCCTCGGGCTTCGGAAGACAAAAGGCATATCCTGCCGCGAATTTCAGGAGAATTTCGGGAAATCCATAGAAGATGTTTACGGAGACCAGATCAGGCGTTTTAAAAGTCTGGGACTGATGAAAAAAGAAGGAGACCGGCTGCGGCTGACAGAGCGAGGCATCGATGTAAGTAATTCTATATTTGTGGAATTTGTATTGTGATTGTGAACGGGAGCAGTCCCGTTCATATTTTTTGTGATGAGGCAGCTGACTGTCGATGAAAGGCAGTCATTCAAATTCTAAAAAATATGGAAACAGTGTTGACAAATGGAAATCCGGGTGCTATCTTAATATACGGAAGGTGTTAGCACTCAAAACGAGGGAGTGCTAATAGCGGGAAAGGAGGAAGAACTGTGGCGGTCGATACATCGTTAAGTGAAAGAAAACTTATCATATTGAAAGCGATCATACAGAACTACCTTGAGACCGGGGAACCGGTCGGCTCGCGGACACTTTCCAAATATACGGAACTGAATTTGAGTTCTGCGACGATCCGCAACGAGATGGCGGACCTGGAGGATCTCGGTTATATCTTTCAGCCGCATACTTCGGCGGGAAGAATTCCTTCGGATAAAGGATACCGTCTGTATGTGGATATGCTGATGGAGGAGAAAGAGCAGGAGATCACTGAGCGGGAAGACGCGATGCTCGAAAAGGCCGACAAGGTCGAAAAGGTGCTTCAGCAGGCGGCAAAGGTGCTTGCATCGAACACGAATTATGCAACTATGGTTTCATCTCCTGTACAAAGTCGAAATACACTAAAATTTATCCAGCTTTCTCAGGTGGATGAGGAACAGATCGTAGCAGTCATTGTTCTCGGCGGCAATGTGATCAAGAATAAGATCATTGAAGTCGGTGAAACATTAAGTAATGAGAATCTGTTGAAACTGAATATGCTGCTCAATACGACTCTGAACGGAATGTCCATCGACCAGATCACGCTGGGGCTGATCGCCCGCCTGAAGGAACAGGCAGGGATTCACAGCCAGGTCGTAGGCGATGTGCTGGACGCGGTGGCAGAGATCATCCATGTGGAAGATGATATGAAGATCTACACCAGCGGCGCGACCAACATCTTCAAATATCCGGAACTGAGCGATAAGCAGAGCGCTCAGGAGATCATCAGTGCATTTGAAGAAAAACAGCAGCTTGCAGATCTTGTGACAGAGACGCTTGCCAGCGAGAATAATCACGGGATCCAGGTATATATCGGCGATGAGACTCCGGTCAAGACAATGAGGGACTGCAGTGTCGTGACAGCCACATATGAGCTTGGCGAAGGCATGAAGGGAACGATCGGTATCATCGGTCCGAAACGGATGGATTATGAACATGTCATGAAGACGCTGAAGACTCTTCAGAGCGAGTTGGATGCGATATACAATAAAAATCCGAAAGAATAGAAAGGTGGAAAGCTGGTGAGTGACAGAATGAGCAATGAAGAGATGGTAAAAGAAGCCGTTGAGGAGGCAAAGGCGAAAGCCGCGCAGGAAGATGCGCAGGCTGAGGAGGATTCCGCAGAGGGAGAAGCTGACTCAGATCCTGTGGACAGCGAAACCACAGAGGCAGCAGATGACAGCGGAGCCGACGAGGCGGAAAAGGACGGAGAAGATCCGGATGGCGCTGAAGATGCCGCAAAGACAGAAAAGAAAAAGCTTTTCGGAAAGAAGAACAAGAAAGATAAGAAAGACGAAAAGATCGACGAGCTGACAGACCGTCTGACACGTCAGATGGCTGAGTTCGACAACTTCCGCAAGCGTACGGAAAAGGAAAAATCCCAGATGTATGAGATCGGTGCAAAGGACATTATAGAAAAGATCCTTCCGATCGTTGATAACTTTGAACGGGGGCTTTCATCCGTGCCCGAGGAGGAAAAAGAAACTCCCTTCGCGGAAGGTATGGAAAAGATATATAAGCAGCTCATGACTACGCTTGAAGGGATCGGCGTAAAGCCGATCGAAGCGGTAGGGCAGGAGTTCAATCCGGATTTCCATAATGCAGTGATGCATGTGGAAGACGAGGAGCTTGGCGAGAATGTGATCGCCGAGGAGTTTCAGAAAGGCTACACATACCGCGACAGTGTCGTACGGCACAGTATGGTAAAGGTAGCAAACTGACATTGAGCACTTGATGATTTTTTGAATCTGGTGCGAACGTCATAAGCAGACATCAACATCATTCAGCATAATCATAAACTATTTAAGGAGGAGAATTACTATGGGAAAAATAATCGGTATTGACCTTGGTACAACGAACAGCTGCGTGGCTGTTATGGAAGGCGGACAGCCGACAGTCATCGCAAACACAGAAGGCGCGAGAACAACACCGTCAGTCGTGGCTTTCACAAAGACAGGAGAGCGTCTGGTAGGTGAGCCTGCAAAACGTCAGGCAGTTACAAACGCGGGCAGGACGATCTCTTCGATCAAGAGAGAGATGGGTACAGATTACAAGGTAGACATTGACGGAAAGAAATACTCTCCGCAGGAGATTTCCGCAATGATTCTTCAGAAGTTAAAAGCAGACGCAGAAGGATATCTTGGAGAAAAAGTTACAGAGGCAGTGATCACAGTGCCTGCATATTTTAATGATGCACAGCGTCAGGCTACTAAGGACGCGGGCAAGATCGCAGGCCTGGATGTAAAGCGTATCATCAACGAGCCTACGGCAGCTGCGCTGGCTTACGGGCTTGACAATGAGAAAGAACAGAAGATCATGGTATACGACCTTGGCGGCGGTACATTTGATGTTTCTATCATCGAGATCGGCGACGGTGTCATCGAAGTTCTTTCTACAGCCGGAAACAACAGACTGGGCGGAGACGACTTTGACCAGAAGATCACAGACTACATGCTGGCAGACTTTAAGGCAAAAGAGGGTGTTGATCTGTCCAACGACAAGATGGCTCTCCAGAGACTGAAAGAGGCTGCAGAGAAAGCGAAGAAAGAGCTTTCCAGCGCAACAACAACCAACATCAACCTTCCGTTCATCACAGCGACAGCTGAGGGACCGAAGCACTTTGATATGAATCTGACAAGAGCAAAATTTGATGAGCTCACAAGAGACCTTGTTGACAAGACAGCTGAACCGGTAAGACGTGCCCTTTCTGACGCGGGACTTACAGCCGCTGATCTGGGTCAGGTACTTCTTGTAGGCGGTTCAACACGTATTCCTGCCGTACAGGAAGAGGTGAAGAGACTGACAGGCAAAGAGCCGAGCAAATCTCTGAACCCGGATGAGTGTGTTGCCCTCGGAGCATCTGTACAGGGCGGAAAGCTTGCAGGCGATGCGGGCGCAGGCGATATCCTTCTTCTGGATGTTACTCCGCTGTCACTGTCCATTGAGACAATGGGCGGCGTTGCAACAAGGCTGATCGAGAGGAATACAACGATCCCGACGAAGAAGAGCCAGATCTTCTCCACAGCAGCAGACAACCAGACAGCTGTAGATATCAACGTTGTACAGGGTGAGAGACAGTTCGCAAAGGATAATAAATCACTCGGACAGTTCAGACTGGACGGAATCCCGCCGGCTCCGCGCGGAGTACCGCAGATCGAGGTTACATTCGATATCGATGCAAACGGTATTGTAAATGTATCCGCTAAGGATCTTGGAACAGGCAAAGAGCAGCACATCACCATTACGGCAGGCTCTAACATGTCCGATGCGGATATTGATAAGGCAGTGAAAGAAGCCGCGGAGTTTGAGGCTCAGGATAAGAAGCGTAAAGAAGCGATCGATGCGAGAAATGAAGCTGACGCAATGGTATTCCAGACAGAGAAAGCACTTAAGGATGTAGGCGACAAACTGGATGCCAGCGATAAAGCGGCAGTAGAAGCGGATGTGCAGGCACTCAAAGATGTGCTGGCAAAATCCACGCCTGAGACAGCGGCAGACGCTGATGTGGCTGAGATCAAGGCTGCAAAGGAAAAACTGATGGAGAGCGCTCAGAAGCTGTTTACAAAGATGTATGAGCAGGCAGGAGCCGGCGCGGCAGGCGGTCCGAACCCGGGAGCAGGAGCGGGTCCGAATCCGGGAGCAGGTCCGGCACCGGACGGTTTCCAGGGAGATGACGTAGTAGACGGAGACTACAAAGAAGTCTGATCAGTATGAAACCAGATGGAGAAGCGGAGCATACATCCGAAGGATTGTCCAGATAAGATCAAAATTCTACGGGGCCGCGTAAAAACGGCTTCGTAGAATTTTGTTGAGATTATAAAAAAGCGATTTTACGCAGTAGGAGACACTTTATGGCAGAGGCAAAGAGAGATTATTATGAGGTGCTCGGGGTAGGCAGGGATGCCGATGATGCGGCGATCAAAAAGGCATACCGCGCGCTTGCAAAAAAGTATCATCCTGACATGAATCCGGGAGATAAAGAGGCGGAGAAGAAATTCAAGGAGGCTTCAGAGGCATACGCAGTGCTGAGCGACCCTGAAAAACGCCGCCAGTATGACCAGTTCGGCCACGCGGCGTTTGAAGGCGGAGCCGGAGGCGCGGGAGGATTCGGCGGTTTTGATTTCAACGGCGCTGATTTCAGCGATATTTTCGGTGATATTTTCGGTGATCTGTTCGGCGGCGGGCGCAGAGGCGGCCGTGCCAACAATGGTCCTATGAAGGGAGCTAATATCAGGAAAAGCATCCGCATCACATTTGAAGAAGCAGTATTCGGATGTGAGAAAGAGCTTGATCTTATCCTGAAGGATCCTTGTGAAGATTGTCACGGAACAGGGGCAAAGCCGGGAACTTCCCCTGAGACCTGTCCAAAATGCGGCGGCCGGGGACAGGTGGTCTATACATCGCAGTCCTTCTTCGGGACCGTGCAGAATGTACAGACATGTCCGACCTGCGGAGGTTCTGGCAAGGTTATCAAGGAAAAATGCCCGAAATGTTCCGGTACGGGCTATACATCCAGCAGAAAACGGATTAAGGTGACCATTCCGGCGGGCATTGACAATGGTCAGAGCGTGCGGATCCGCGATAAAGGTGAGCCGGGGATCAACGGAGGCCCGAGAGGCGATCTGCTTGTAGAGGTCAATGTCTCCAGACATCCGGTCTTCCAGAGGCAGGATGTGCATATCTTCTCCACTGTACCGATCTCTTTCGCGGTGGCAGCGCTTGGCGGAGACGTCCGTATCCCGACGGTGGATGGAGATGTGATCTACACCGTAAAACCAGGCACAAAGACAGATACAAAGGTGCGTCTGAAAGGAAAAGGAGTCCCGTCGCTGCGCAACTCTCAGGTGAGAGGAGACCATTATGTCACGCTGATTATCCAGACGCCTGAACGCCTGAGCGCTGAGGCGAAAGAGGCGCTGCGCAGGTTTGATGAACTTACCGGAAATACCCTGAACCAGAATGCACAGTCAGGAGAAAAGGAAAAGAAGAAAAAGAAAGGCTTCATGGAAAAAGTGAAAGAAGCCTTTGAGGAATAAATCTGAATTTGTCGGGAATCTTTGGCTGAACCAAAGCGTCCGAAAACACCGGAGCAATATGCCTAAGACGTATTCAGAGAGTGTATATGTCTGGCTTCGGCTTTGCTCCACGAGGCAAGTAAAACTAAAAAATCCGAAACTATGCTAAGAGCAGAAATTGGCAGAGGGCAACTCTGCTTCGCTTCAGACAATCCCTCTGCCAATTTCAACGCATAGTTTCGGATTTTAAGTTTTACTAAGCCTCATTCCGAAGTCGCCTCAGTCAGTCATATACACACTTTGAAGGGCTTTTTAAAAGGTGCTCCGCTGTTTTCTGGTTTTGCTTCAGTCGGAAGGCTTCCCGGCAAATACAGATTTCGAAAGAAGAAAGCGCAGCTTCACGGTATCAACTACGGGAAGGAAGCTTTGTTTTGCCGTTAAAGCTCCCTCTGCGTTTTACTTTGCGAATCCTGAATTGTCTTCTGGAAACTACCGATCGGGTGAGCGTAGAAAACCGTCCCCTATTTCAAGAACTTTTTGCGGCGGGCGGGGACTTGGCGACGGTGACTTGGAGTAATCTGCTGGAAAGACTTAAAGGGATGGGGGGTGGCGTTAATTTCAAAGCGGATGCCTGAGCGCAAGCGAATCGTCCGCTTTGAAATTGTTTTTAGCCACATTCCATTCCTTTTATGTCTTTCCCAGATTACGGAACCGGAACCAGAGCCACATCCCCGCCCGCCGCGAATGCGTCTTAAAAGTGTGCGGTTTTCGGATGTTTTAAGCATAGTCAGTTCCTGAAACAAATCCAGATTTAGTTCTTGAAATTTCCTATGTACAGTGGTATCCTATACTACGTTGTGTTAACGCACAAAAGATAAACTCAGGAGAGTCTTTTCCCCGCCAGTATCTGCGGGACAGGTCATACCGGGGAAGAGCGCCGAAGGTGTAAGCGGCATCAGAAAGAAGCGGCTGGTCCGGATTGTCCGGAATAGCCGGGATTTCCATGCGGATGCCGTGAGTCTCTCAGGCAAAAGGATGGAGGTATAAAGGAATGTTAGAGCAGATCGATAAGATCATCACAGTGATCGACAATGCAGTGTGGGGACTGCCGTTGATCATTCTCATCCTGTTTACAGGATTTCTTCTCACAGTTCGGCTGGGTCTTTTACAAGTAAGGCATCTCGGCAAAGCATTTAAATTCATGGTAAAAAATGAAGAAGAAGGCGAGGGCGAAGTGACCAGCTTCGGAGCGCTTTGCACGGCCCTGTCAGCAACTATCGGAACAGGGAATATCGCAGGTGTTGCAACAGCGATCGCCGCGGGTGGTCCTGGCGCGCTGTTCTGGATGATCATCGCAGCATTTTTAGGCATGGCGACAAAGTATGCGGAAGGGCTTCTTGCGATTAAGTACCGTACGATCGACAAAGACGGACATGTTCTCGGCGGACCGTTTTATTATATTGAGAACGGTATGGGAAAGAACTGGAGATGGCTGGCAAAGGTATTTGCATTTTTCGGAGCAGGCGTAGGTCTGTTTGGTATCGGGACATTTACTCAGGTGAACAGTATTTCCTCCGCAGTCAAAAATTTCTTTGACCCGGAGTCGTCACATATAGTGTTCTCTATGTTTGGGAATGATTATTCACTGGCAACAGTGATTACAGGGCTGGTGCTGACAGTGTGCGTAGGTCTTGTCGTAATCGGCGGGATCAAGAGAATTGCCAGGGTATCAGAAGTAGTTGTTCCGTTTATGGCAGTTCTGTATGTGGCATTGGGGCTTATTATCATTGTCACAAATATCACGGCTGTTCCGGCAGCGCTGGTGTCGATCGTGAAGTCAGCGTTTACAGGAAGCGCGCTTGCGGGCGGGGCTATGGGAAGCATGGTCGTGGCAATGCAGAAAGGAATCGCGCGGGGAATATTCTCCAACGAGTCAGGACTCGGAAGCGCGCCGATCGCAGCGGCAGCGGCAGTGACAAAGGAGCCGGCGCGTCAGGGACTGGTTTCCATGACAGGTACATTTATTGATACCATCGTGATCTGTACAATGACAGGGCTTTCAGTAGTGATCGCAGGTACATGGCTGGATCCGGAGCTGGAGGGCGTTGAGATTACAATGGCTGCATTCCGGCAGGGGCTTCCGTTCCCGTCTGCAGTGGCGTCATTTTCTCTGATGCTGTGTCTTGTGTTCTTTGCGTTTACGACTATACTCGGATGGAACTATTATGGAGAGCGGTGCATCGAATATCTTTTCAACAGGAAGAGATCTGTTGTTACAGGATATCGCTGGCTGTATATCCTTGCGGTGTTCATCGGACCCTATATGACAGTAGCGGCAGTGTGGAATATTGCAGATATTTTCAACGCGCTTATGGCGTTCCCGAACCTGATCGCTCTTCTTGCGCTGAGCGGAGTTGTTACACGAGAGTCTAAGGATTATTTTAACAGGCTTAAAATGATGAAATAGGGCGGATGCAGCCTTCAGAATAAAGTATTGGAAACAGTCTGTATTCCTCCCCGGAAAACGGGGAGGAATACAGACTGTTTTTCTATTTGAATTAAAATAACAGAAAATTTATTCTTTAAATACCATTTGTATAACAAGAAAAGCAAATAATTTCTTTAAACCGATAATCTTTTTATCAAATAGAGTAGTTCTGAAAATACATGATAATGTGTTTCGGGGATTGCATTATACTACATTTTGTATTAGAATAAATTTCAGACGGGTAACAGCGCTGCTGAAAGATGTTGTTCCAGATAGACGATACTACGAAATGAGGAGGAATAGAATTGAAGATCATCAAGAGAAATGGAGCAGAAGAAGTATTTGATATCAAAAAGATCGTGATTGCCGTGACAAAGGCAGATTCATCGGCAGAGAACAGAAGCCTGACAGATTCTCAGATCGAGGATATCGCGGAGTTCGTAGAATTCAAATGCAATAAATTAAACCGTGCCGTATCAGTGGAAGAAATCCAGGATATGGTAGAGAACCAGATCATGGCGACAGGAGCTTTCGATCTGGCAAGGAGATATGTGCGGTACCGCTTTAAGAGGTCGCTTGTCAGAAAGGCAAATACGACTGACAACAGGATCCTCTCCCTGATTGAGTGCAATAATGAGGATGTAAAGCAGGAAAACTCAAACAAAAACCCTGCCGTAAACAGTGTGCAGAGGGACTACATGGCAGGGGAAGTAAGCCGCGACCTGACTCAGAGAATGCTGCTCCCGGAGGATATCGTGGAGGCAGATAAGGCAGGGATCATCCATTTCCATGATTCAGACTACTATGCGCAGCATATGCACAACTGCGATCTCGTCAATCTGGAAGATATGCTCCAGAATGGAACAGTCATCAGCGGGACCATGATCGAGAAGCCTCACAGCTTCTCAACAGCATGTAATATCGCCACACAGATCATCGCTCAGGTGGCGAGCAACCAGTATGGGGGACAGAGTATCTCTCTGGCCCACCTTGCTCCGTTCGTGCAGGTGTCAAGGGATAAGATCCGCGCAGAGGTGCTCGGAGAGATGAAACTGGTCGGAATCGAGTATCCTGCGGAGGTGCTGGACGAGATCGTGGAAGGACGCCTGAAAAAGGAGATCACAAAGGGGGTCCAGACGATTGAATACCAGGTTATTACCCTGATGACGACCAATGGACAGGCTCCATTCCTGACAGTATTTATGTATCTGAACGAGGCGAAAAACGAGGCGGAGAAGAAAGATCTGGCCATGATCATTGAGGAGACCCTGAAACAGCGCTATCAGGGCGTGAAGAACGAGGCGGGCGTCTGGGTGACCCCGGCGTTCCCCAAGCTGATCTATGTGCTTGAGGAGGATAATATTGATGAAGGCACGCCATACTATTACCTGACAGAACTTGCGGCAAAATGTACTGCAAAACGTCTTGTGCCGGACTATATTTCTGAGAAGAAAATGAAGGAACTCAAAGAGGGCAACTGCTTCCCGGTAATGGGATGCCGGAGCGCGTTGAGTCCGTGGAAGGATGAGAACGGAAACTATAAGTTCTACGGCCGGTTCAACCAGGGAGTTGTGACCATCAACCTTGTGGACGTTGCTCTGTCATCAGGCGGAGATA
>CALWFS010000057.1 GCA_944377705.1 uncultured Mediterraneibacter sp.
TACGCATGCTGAAGGCAGAGGGCATATCCAAGGTCGTGATGATGACAGGGGACAGCGAGCGCACCGCGGCGTCCATTGCAAAACGAGTCGGAGTGGATGAATATTACTCGGAGGTCCTTCCGGAAGATAAGGCAGGTTTCATAGAGCGAGAGAAAGCTTCCGGAAGAAAAGTCATCATGATCGGAGACGGAATCAATGACTCACCCGCGCTCTCGGCGGCCGACGCAGGTGTTGCGATCAGCGACGGCGCGGAGATCGCCCGGGAGATCGCGGATATCACCATCGCGGCGGATGACCTGCGGGAGATCGTGACACTGAAGCGGCTGGCTGATATGCTGATGAAGCGAATCCATAAAAATTACAGGGAGATCGTAGGTATCAATGCCGGATTGATCGCCCTGGGAGTGGGCGGCCTCATCCAGCCGACTACATCAGCGCTGCTCCATAATACATCCACACTGGCGATCAGTCTGAGAAGCATGGGAGATCTGCTGACAGAAAAACAGAATAAAAAATAGTGGACGCCAGAAGAGAAACAGCGCACACCAGGAACATAATCCGGGTGTGCGCTGTTCGTTTACATAAAAAGGCATACAACAGAATTAAGAATGTTTCCAGGTATAAATCCTGATTGAGACAAGACAGCTAAGGACCGTCATCACCGACCCGGCAAGCAGCAGGCAGAGCACCAGAATGGGGCTGAGGCTGAAGATCGCCTCAATGCCTACCAGTACACTGGACGCCCCGTATATACCGGCGATCAGAAATGTTACAGCAATGAAAAAGATGGTTCCCCACCGCTTGCCGAGAAGGAAATATCCTGCATATATGACAGAGAGGAAGATCAGGGAGATGCCGATCCCGATGCCACATATGCGGAGCGCTTCTGTCAGGCGGACCGTATGGTGGATATATACTTGTACCATGGAGCACAGCAGGGCAAGAAAATTGCAGAAAATGATAAATCCAAGCCCGAGGATATATTTTGCAGTCACGATCTGTGCTCTGGAGACAGGAAATGTGATCAGCAGTTTGTTAAAATGGGAGGCCTCTTCCTGTTCCGTGGGGTATTCCAGGGCGCAGCCGCCGAACAGCGGCAGGATGATCATCGAAAACAGGATATAATAGTATTCGGAATGGATCAGGAATCCCGCCGGGATGGTGACCAGTGCGGCAAATATGTAGGCCGCCGCATTTTTCGGAATACAGAAATTGTCGTATAAGTCTTTCAGAATGATCCCTTTCATCGTATTTTTTCTCCTTTAATATAAAACAGCATAATATCTTCAATGGAGGTATTTTCAATCCGGACGTCTGAGAAAATGCTCTTAAGCTTCTGTTTATTGCTGACAAGCACCCGGTAACTGTACGCTTCCTTTTTATACGCCGCGATATCATCCGGACTCAGGGCGTCGAAGAGCTGTCTGCCGCAGTTGATGATGCCGTAGTTGTTCTGCAGGTCGTCATAGGTCCTGACGAACAGCAGTTTCCCTTCGTGAATGTAAGCGATATAATCCGCAATCTTATCCAGGTCACTTGTGATGTGGGAGGACATCAGGACCGCGCGGTCTTCCTCCTCTGTGAATTCCCTGAGGATGTCAAGGATCTCATCCCGCACCACCGGATCCAATCCGCTTGTTGCCTCATCCAGGATGAGCAGCTTCGGATCGTGGCTTAAGGCGGCGGCAAATTCCAGCTTCACCCGCATACCGGTAGAAAACTTTTTCAGACGTTTTTTTACGGGAAGCCTGAAACGTTCCAGATAATCGAGATACTTCTGCTGATCCCAGTTTTTATATACCTGCGAGAGCATTTTCCCCACAAAGAGGGGAGTAAAACTAAGGTCATAGTGGGAGTCGCTGAAGATGACGGCAATATCTTCTTTTATAAGGTTTTCCTGTGTTTTCAGGTCCTTCCCCAGGATCGTCACCTGATCATACTGTGAACTTGTGATATTGAGAAGAGCGTTGATAAAGGTGGATTTCCCGGCGCCGTTTTCCCCGATCAGTCCCATCACTGTCCCGCGGGGGAGGTCAAGGGAAATATGGTCCAGGGTGAAATCTTTGTATGTTTTGGTCAGGTTTTTCACCTGCATTGCATAGTCCATCTGGTGATCCTCCGTGGATGTTACTGCTGAATGATCCATATGTCAGTCCTCCGTGTAAACTACTTCAAGTGTATTTTTCAGATCTTCAAGGGAGAGCCCGTTTTCTTTTCCCAGAACTGCGGCGTCGGACAGGAGCTTTTCGACCCTGCGCAGGTTCTCTTCCCGTATGAAGTCCTGGTTCTGGGACGAGACAAAGGTCCCTTTGGCGGGAACCGTGACAATGAAGCCGTCTCTCTGCAGGTCGTCGTAAGCCCGCTGGGTGGTGATTACGCTCACGTGAAGATCCTTGGCGAGCCTCCGCATAGAAGGCATAGGCTCGCCGGGTTTCAGCTCTCCTTTCATGATCATCTCTTTGATCTGTGAAGTGATCTGCTCGTAGATCGGGCGGTCGCTTGCACTGCTTAAAATAATTTCCATATATTCACCTCAAATAATATCCGTTTATCTCTCAAATCCGTTCTTCCGGTACAGCGCCAGGAAGATAGCGGCGGATACGAGGAACTCGACGGCAAGAACAATGATGCCTTTTACATCTGTGACAGGCAGAGCATTGTCGATATTTGCGATGGCATTAAAGATGATCCCGGTAAAAAGAAGGCTTGATATATTTTCCAGTGTCTCGCTGAATCCGCCGAACATGGGGATCATCATAAGGATAAGAAGGGCGGGAGTCGTGATCGTGCCGGCAGATACCTGCGTTTTGGCATAGATACCGAAGATCATGCCAATGATCGCGCTGGTGGCGGAACATGCTACGGTGATCGCAAGGAAAGAGGTCCACTGGGATAGTTCCATGTTAAATCCGGCGATAAAAGCGCACAGCACATTCACAATCGTGGACATCAGAACAACAGGTATCAGGCTTCCGAGGGAAAATTCCAGCCCGTTGACAGAAGATGTCATCAGTGTGCGGAGCGTATTTTTCTCTTTCTCCTCTGCAAGGGCGGCTGCTGTACAGTAGACCCCCTCCATCATGATGTTCATGAGCACGCCCAGGGCAAGGGCATAAGCGCTCATATCAAGGGCGTCTTCTGTGGCTGCTCCGTAGACGACCTTCATAAGAAAAGTGAACCCAAGAGAAAAGAGGGGCATGATGATAAAGTTCTTGCCGAATAGTGCTTTTCCTTTTACTTCTGTAATTGCGGCAAGTTTCCGCAGATGTATGGGTTTCATTTTCATTGTAATTCCCTCCCTGTCACTTCTAAAAATACGTTCTCCAGCGTAGGTTCGCAGGAGTGGAGCGTTTCGATCTGTCCGCTGCCCATCCAGGATGCGATCTTTTCCGCTGTCTGAGTACTCTGCTTCAAGAGATGTTTTGAACCGTCCGTGAGCTGGACTCTGTATTTTTTTACTGTATTATATTTCAGGCAGATCTCTTCCGGCGAACCGTATTCCACGATAACGCCTTCATTTAAAAGAGCCACATGGTCGCAGAGTTTTGTCGCTTCCTCCATGTTGTGGGTGGTGAGGAAGATGGACATGCCTTCATCCTTTAATTCCATCAGCATTTTGTGAACTTCAAGCGCCGTGGTTGGGTCAAGTCCGCTTGTCGGCTCGTCGAGAAAGAGTACCTTAGGGTTATGGAGGATCGCTCTGGCCAGGATCAGCCTTTGTATCTGCCCTTTGGAGAGCTTTGACGCAGGCTTTTTGCGGTGCTCGTATAACCTGATCCTTTTTAAAAGAGGGTCGATCTCTTTGAGCGGAACATTCAGAAGCCGCGCAAAATACTTCAGGTTGTCATAAACACTCATCCTCTCATAGACGCCGCTTACATCCGTGACGATCCCGATCTGCTCATAGATCGTTTCATCGATCCTGTCGCAGGGGATTCCCAGTACTTCGGCATCGCCGGAAGTGGGGCGGAGCTGTCCGGTGAGGATCTTGATGGTGGTTGTCTTTCCCGCCCCGCTGGGCCCCAGGAATCCGAGGATCTCGCCTTTAGCAAGATCTGCATTGACATCTTTCAGTACAAAGTCTTTGTTGAATTTTTTGGAAAGATGCCGGATGGATATATAATGCTGGTTCATTTGATTCACTCCTTTGTTATTACTGTACTTATCTGACAAGTACAGATTAACACAAACTGTAATAACTGTCAATATCAAATATATACAGATTGGACGGCGTCCGCATTCGGGACAAAAAAATACCCGCGGGGACGCTCCGGATACCGGACGGTCCTATGCGGGTATTTCAATCAAGCGCAGAAGAATCTTGCTCAGGTTCTGTTTCAGGCGCTTCAGCGTTATTTTTTGCTGTATTTACAGATCAGCTGTGTCATTGTTCCCATAGGACAGTAAACACACCATGACCGGGGCTTGAACAGCACCATTGTGGCGAGCCCGAGTACAGTAGAAGTGAGCATGACACTGTAAAATCCAAATGCAAACTGAGCGATGCCTGGGGAGAACAATGTCCCATTGTAGGCCCAGTGCCATGGCAGTCTGAAAGTCCACAGCAGAGTGACGGCCTGTTTCAGCTCACTGGCGCCTGAGAATACAAGGTATGTATTCCAGAGCATTACAAAAAACATGGCAAAGAAAAATAGAAGGAAGCCGTAACGAAAATATTTCGAGCGCATCCATGCGGGGATATCCTTCCTGCGTGAAAGACCGAATCTGCCGCCGATCAGAGAGAAGAGCTGCCCCCGGCCACAGTATTTATTGCAGTAAGCCTTGTTACCTTTCGCTGCGGATATGATCAGCGGGATAAAGAAACACAACAGTCCCAGCCAGGCGAAAAGGATATTAAAAAGACCAAGGATCAGGTAGGTCAGAGACAGAATCCACAGATAATCATACCATTTCTTTTTTGCTCTCATAGACTGCCCGCCTCCAGTCTGATAACGCTGGCAGGACATTCTTTTACACATTTCCCGCAGCCTACACATAAATTTTCATCTACTTCGGCAAATATCCCGCGGGGAACTGTAATGGCGTCCCGCGGACAGACTTTGATGCAGCACCCGCAGGCAACGCACTGGTCAGTGCTGATCTTTGCTTTTCTTTGTTGTCTTGGCATAAGTAATCCTCCTGTATGTCGCAGGGAAAGTATACAGGAAAACATACTCTGTGGTCAGTAACTTAATCACAAAGCTGTCAGGTCAGCAGTCAATCCCTTTGTCAAGCTTCCGGGCAATGCAGATACACGTTTTCAGCTGTATGTCAGCAAAGGATAAATAGGAATTTTCAGAAATAAATTATGAGAACAAATATCAAAATTCTCTTGCTATTTGTTGTTTCGTAGTGTATTATATTCACATAAGTTAGATTAAACTAACTATGAAACAGGTGCAGGTACATTTAGTTATTATCAGGAGGTTCTATATGAGTGTTGTTATCATAGGCGGTCATGACAGAATGGTATGCCAGTATAAACAGATATGTAAAAGATTCAACTGTAAGGCAAAAGTATTTACTCAGATGTCGGCAAGTCTCAGCAAACAGATCGGAAGCCCGGATCTGATTGTTCTCTTTACAAATACCGTATCCCATAAAATGGTCCGCTGCGCGGTGGAAGAGGCAGAAAGGTGCAATGCAGACGTGATCAGATGCCATACAAGCAGCAAGAATGCACTGGAAGAAATCCTGGGGAACGTGTGTGCGTAAGCCGCCCGCATATCCGCGCTGAATAGGTCTCCGGCCCATCTCACTCTATAGTTTTCGCTCCCTTTGCTCAATCAAAGGCTCCCCGACAATTTCAGATTAAAGTATCTTGTCAGAAGTATAGAAAGTCTTTATAATATTGGGAAGATGAATCATCGGGTATGCGTAGAGCAGTAATTCGTAATGAGACGGCAATATAAATTTTCAGAGGGAAGAAAATAGAGTGAAACGGAATATAGATTTAAATGAGATATCAGATGGAAGACTGTATTCTTCCGGGGATATGGTAAAGGCTGACTGTCGCGGCTGTGAGGGATGTTCTGAGTGCTGCCGGGGCATGGGCAGTTCGATTATTCTTGACCCAATAGATATATGGAGGATGCAGAAGGGCATAGGAGAAGGATTTCAGACATTGCTTGAAGAGAACAGGATCGAGCTGAACATTGTAGACGGGCTGGTCCTCCCGAACCTGAAGATGGACACAGAGCGGGAAGTCTGTCCGTTTCTGGACGGCCGGGGAAGATGCTCCATACATGCCTGCCGTCCGGGACTCTGCCGTCTTTTCCCGCTGGGAAGATATTACGAGGAAAGTGGGTTTCAATACTTTATCCAGATCCATGAGTGCCGGAAACAGGACAGAGGGAAAATAAAAATCAAAAAGTGGCTGGGCATTCCAAATCTGAAGGCATATGAGAACTATATCATGGAATGGCACAGCTTTCTGAATCAGTGTGAAAACGCGCTGGATATACTGAGCGAAGAAAATGTAAGGATCCTGACATTGTATGTGCTGCGCAGATTTTATGAGACGGCATACATGGCGGCGGATGAGAATGGATTTTATGAGGAGTTTGCCGCAAGGCTGGGAGAAGTAAAAGAGAAGTTTGGTTTCTGAGTATGGAGGCAGTACTCAGACGGACGTTTTGTCCGGATGTGCAGAGTGACGGCGCAGATCTTTGTGCAAAACTGCCTTTGAAAATTTTTCACACATCGGATAATATATCAAAAGACGTGTAGCATTCACTGCGTAAATCCAGTTGAAGCCGCGTCTTTTTTATTTTACAAAAACCTTTCTCTACTCTATGCGGCAGTACGAAGAGAGCAGGAAAGGGATGAGAGAAAAGAGGAGGAGATAAAAATGCCAAAAAACAAAACACAGGGAATTATTTTCGGGATCATCATGTCCTATGCAATGGCATACGGCATGGAGGTCTACAATGTTGCTATTAAAGAGGGCGTTAATCTGGCAGCAGGAGGATTCAGCAACATGACGAACCTGATCTTCTGGGAGGCTCTGAAAGAAGCTGCCTATATGGGGGTGTTCGTATTTCTGTTTTCAAATCTCTGGGGAAACCGTCTGGGCGCAGCGTTTGCGGCAAGACACTGTGATCCTAAGAAGGATAATCCTTACATATGTCAGCTTCTGCGTCAGGCGGGTACAGTGGCAGTCATGTGTCCCACCATGAGCCTTGCAGCGTCCATCCTGTTTAATGTCATCCTGGGCGGGGTGACGGTCTGGCAGCTGCCTGCGATCTGGGTGGGAACATTTATAAAGAACTTTCCCATGGCGTTCTTCTGGAATATGTTCGTGGCGGCGCCGTTCACACACTGGATCAGTGGGAAATTATTTAAATGATAAACAAATAAAAATTAATGATAAACATTAAAAATATATTGGAAAAAGTAAAGTTTTTATGATACGATGCAGACAGGATAACAGGGATTCAAAGGGAGTTAATGGAACGAAAAAGCTGTCTGTAAAAAGGAGAGGGTATCATGAAGGATGAAAAAACGATTATGAAAGAACGATGCGATATGTTGAGATCGGTTTTCTCTGCTGTATTCTGGGTAATAGCGGCGTTTGAGATTCTGCTCCTTATATCCGGGCTATGGCTGGCATTCCAGCCGGTGTCAGAATTTTCCGTCTCTCTGGCAGATACCCCGGCAGGGATGCTGGCAATCGTACGGTTTTCGGGATTAAAAGAGGGATTACTGGCAGAGTTCCTCTCAGAGATGACATTTGATCCGGGCGTTCTGAATGAAGCGGCAGGACAGGCATCAAAATATGTATATCTGGTCAAGCATTTCAGCAATGCGGCAGTCGGTATGGGAGTGGCAGTTTTTTTGTGGTATCTAAAAGAAATATTCCGCAATATCAAACGGTTTGAAACGCCGTTTATAAAAGAAAACAGCAGGGCGCTCTTCCGGATGGGTGTTGCAGCAGGAATCTGACGAGACATTGTGAGGTGAAGGGATATGTCGATTATTTTAAGACTTGACCGTGTGATGGCGGATCGGAAAATGTCTTTGAAAGAGCTGGCAGAAAGGGTGGAGATATCGAATGTGAACCTTTCCAATCTGAAGACCGGAAAGGTAAGGGCGATCCGGTTTTCCACCCTGGACGCGATCTGCCGGGAGCTTCGCTGCCAGCCCGGTGATATACTGGAATATGTGGAAGAGGAAGAAGCAAAGGAGTAAAGGCAGCCATCCACTATTCCCCAATATTAGTATCCCTGAGTATTTTTAAAAAATCAAAAATATTTTTGCTTTGTTGATTACGAAATACAACCATATTCATATTTAGGCTTGTAATATCTTGTGTCTTAATAATGACTATATCTTCTCTATCTGAAACAGCTGAGTATGGAAGCAATGAAATCCCCATACCAAGTGAAACAGAACGGATTATTGCATCAACAGTATCAAATTCAATAATTTGAGGTGTTGACAAGGTTTGAGAAGCAGCCCATTCTAGTAAAATGCTGCGGTAAGGACAAGTACGAATTTTGGTAGTGATAATTGGCGCTGTTTTTAACATTTTTTCGTCACTTAGAGGAGGCGCTATGACACACAATTCTTCGTTAAATGAAAAAAGTGGATGTATTTGTTTTGATATGTACTTTTTCTCTACAAAGGCGCAATCAATAGTTTGGCTATACAATAGCTCTATAAGTTGGTCTTGACTATCCGTAATCACAGATACATCGACATCAGGAAACTGTTTTTTATAAAGTGATAACCAATAAGGGAGCCTGTAAGCAGCTAAGGTTTGTGTGGCTCCAATATGCAGGTCAGGTTTATCCTTTTTAAATTCGTATGTTGCTTCATCGATTAAATCAAGTATCGAATTTGCATAAAATAATAATTTCTCTCCATCACTGGTTAGAGTTATGCCTTTGTTATGTCGAACAAATAAAATACTATTTAATTCTTTCTCTAATTTCTTAATATGAGCTGTAATATTCGATTGCACATAACTCATATTTTCAGCCGCTTTTGAAATCGAACCAGCTTTTGCGACTTCCCTGAAAATTTTAAGATCTAAACTCTCCATAATAATAACCCCATCATTTAAAGTGATAGCCAGCATCATCAGCAACTATTATACACTAAGCCAAAGGAAATGTATAATAAATCACAAAAGAAATAAGTTTTTAGAGGATTATAAAGGAGGACTTATATATGATAGCCATGCAGTATAAAATTTCTTTACCAGATGATTATGATATGAGAATTATCCAAAAAAGAGTTCAAGACAATGGGAATAAAACAGACGGGTTTCAAGACCTGCTTTTCAAAGCCTATCTTATTTCTGAAAAGGGAAGATTCGGGAATGAAAAGAATGAATATGCGCCACTATATTTATGGAAAAGCAGCCAGGGAATGAATAAGTTTATCTTTGATGGATTTTATAATAACATCTTAAACTCGTTTGGCTGGCAGCAAATAAATATTGGTATTGTATCAACAGACGAATTAAAAGATAATTTTTCAAAGTCAAATTATGTTTTAGAAATTGAAAATGTAATTCCGGAAACACAACACATGAAAGCATTAAACTTTTCCTTGGACTTTGAAGGCTGCACAGGTAAAATAATTATTTATAATCCGGATAAGTGGAGATATGTAGAGTTTTATTTTTTTCAAAAAGTTCCTGATACTGTATTCAATTCAAAAGTCTACAGACTACTGCATTTATCTATGTAATTTGACCGATTTTCTTTTTCCACCCGAGCAGGAACGCGGAATTGACGATGACCACCACAGAACCCGCATTATGTACCAGCGCGCCGACCACAGGATTCAGGACTCCGGTGATGGCGAGGATAATGGCGGCAAAATTCAACGCCATAGAAAATGTAAGATTAAGCCGGATCGTGTTCATCATTCTCCTGGAGAGCTTCAGCAGATGGGGCAGTTCCCGGATATCATCATTCACAAGGGCAATGTCTGCCGCATCCACCGCAATGTCGCTTCCGACTTTTCCCATGGCAATGCCCACAAGGGCTTTTTTCAGAGCCGGGGCGTCATTGATGCCGTCGCCGATCATACACACGGGGAAATGGCTTTTCTGGCTGGCGTCGATCCAGGACAGCTTATCTTCGGGCAGACAGTTGGCGTGGACTTCATCAATGTGAAGCTGCCGGGCTATATGTACGGCGGCATTTTCATGGTCCCCGGTCAGCAGGACAGGGGTCACGCCGGACGCTTTGAGTTCATCTACAGTGGAGGATGCGTCCTGGCGCAGCGTGTCAGCCAGAGCGATAAAACCGGCGCAGATACCGTCAACGGCAAGGTAGATCACTGTACAGCCTTCTTTTATATGGGTTTCGGCTTTTGCAGCCGCTTTATCCGAAAGAGAAATGTGATTCTCCCGGAGCAGTTCAGGGTTGCCTGCAAGCACTGTTTTTCCGTCGATTACAGCCTGTACGCCCCGTCCGGGCAGCATGCGGAACTCACTGGACGGAAGCAGGGCTTCGTTGGTTTCTTCTTTATAACAGCGGACCACAGCTTTCCCGAGGGGATGCTCTGAGTTCAGTTCCGAACCAGCGGCATATGCGTAGAGCTCCCGGGAGGACAGACCGGGCAGGATACTTTCCACGGCTGTGACCTGGGGCGTGCCGTAGGTAAGTGTGCCGGTCTTGTCAAATGAGATCCGTTTCACTGTGGACAGCCTTTCCAGCGCATCCCCCTCCCGGACAAGAAATCCGTGCTTTGTGGCATTTCCGATTGCCGCCATGATCGCGGTAGGAGTTGCCAGCACCAGGGCGCACGGGCAGAACACGACAAGGATGGTCACGGCCCGGATGATCTCACCGGAGATCAGCCATGTGAGAGCAGCAGCGGTCAGCGCGATCACTACGATCCATGTCGCCCAGCGGTCAGCAATGCCTACGATCTTTGCCTTTCCTGCGTCAGCAGACTGGACGAGACGGATCATCCGCTGGATGGAACTGTCTTCCCCGACTTTCTCAGCCCGCATTTCAAATGCTCCGAACTGGTTTACAGTACCGCTGGACACTG
>CALWFS010000058.1 GCA_944377705.1 uncultured Mediterraneibacter sp.
GCACCGGAGACCGTTTCATGTCCCTGTGCAAGAGCGGGCAGATCCAGAACTGCTGCCATCCCAACGCCCTGATGACACTGAAGGAATATCTGATGGATTACGCGTCCCCTGAGACAAAGGCGATCGGAGATAAACTGATCGAAAAAGAAGTGCTCAACGTGCCGAATGAAAAGGCGCGGGCAGTGGTGCTCGAGAATCTGCGTCTCATCGCACAGGATAACCGTAGAGACTTCCGGTTCTAGGCCCTGAAAATCCGAATATAAAAAACAGGACTGTATGTGAAAAGAAAGGACAGGCGCGGCTCACAAGAGCAGGCACCTGTCCTTTTTATAATTTATAATAGGACTTTATTTTATTGTAAAATTACTTAAATATAATATCCACCGCCATACCCTCCGCAGCACAGCCCACTGCCGCCGCAGCACAGGTTACAGAGGAGATTTGCCACGCACAGCTTCACACAGCACGCGGTGTCAAAAGTACCCGGATATCCGAAGGATGTCTGGCGCCGTTCATACCAGGCACCTCCGTTCCGGAGCCGGTCAAGCAGCATCTGATACTGCATGTTCTCCGGATCCAGGCGCACGGCTTCCCGCGCCTGCTCCAGCGCTGTCACATTATTACCCAGGCCCGAGTTTGCCGATGCGCTGTAAAAATACCAGAGAGCGGTTCTGTCCCTGATCCCGTCCAGTACGTTGAGCGCCTCCTTATAGTGCCCGCTGCGGATATAATTGGCAGCGGCGCGCAAATGGACGTCCTCTTCCGTCTCCTGCCGTTTCTGGCTTCCGCCGCCGTAAAAATCCCGGCTTCCGAAGGGACCATATCCGCCGAACCCTCCGAACGGGCCATAACCACCATAGAAGCCGCTGCCAGGTCCGGCGCCGGATCCGGTCGATGAATATCCCCGCTCCCTCTCATCCATGATCTGCTGGTATGCCTGCTGAACTTCTTTAAACTTCGCCTCAGCTTCTTCCTTGTGCGGGTTATTAATGTTTGCGTCCGGATGATATTTTCTGCTCAGGCGGCGGTATGCCCTTTTCACCTCATCATCCGAAGCATTTCTGTCCACCCCGAGCAGACTGTATGGATCTGTCATTTACTTACTCCCTTCATAACCTGTCACCAGACCGGACTTTCCGCTCAGCTCTTCTTGATAAACGTTGTCCCGCATTTCGGACAGCGCACTTCGATCTTCCCCTTTCCTCTGGGGATGCGGATCTTCTGCCTGCACGACGGACATGTATAGATATGATAGACCCTGCGCTGCTGCCAGATATTTTTCTGCTTCCTGAAAAAGCTGCGGATGCCATATGTTTTCGCAAGGAAGGCCTGGTTCTCCGCATAGCGCTTCTGCACATTTCTGGAAAACACCCGGAAATAACAATAGATCACCAGCGCCCAGCCAAATATGTAAAAGACAAGCCCCGCAATGTTGTTCACAAAGACCGATGAGCCAGCCACAGCGATCAGCCCTAAGACAAGCAGGAACTTGGAGAACTGGTCAACACCATACCGGCCCTGCATAAAACGTATCAATTTCTCCTTCATATTCAACCATCCTTTTGAATTAGAATTTGGGATATCTTTTCCTCCGGTTTCCGCGCAAAGTCAATTAAAATTCAATTAAATATTCAGAATATTCTCCCCAAAGGGGTCAGACCCCTCTTAACAGGGGTCTGACCCCTTTTCCTCAAATATTCAGAATATTATTACAAATCTCATCCGAAATCAGATATACGATCCGTGAATCATTCATCATCACATACCGGTTTCCGTCCCCGTCTTCTCCTCCGATGTACAGTGTCAGTACTTTTTCTTCGTCGTCCTGTGTATAAACTGCCTCCACAGTGATCCGGGATGTTTCGTCCAGACCAAATCCCGGCAGGTCTTCATCTGCCACAGAGTAGTCCGCTGCCTCAGACAATTCCACCGCGCCAAGCCCTCCTGCCACTGCCGTGATGTCTTCTTCCTGCTCTTCATTCCCGCTGTCATAGATGGTGCTCTCTCCATTCTGGATGATCGTCTCTTTTACGAGATTTCCACTGCCGATGCTGGGATATTCGTCAAGCTGGGCCATATCATCAAGCGTATAGTTCAGTGAATCGATCACCGTGGATGCCACAGTATATACTGTCCCGGCATCACCCACGGTAACATAATAGTCTTCTCCTGTCATATTACCAAAGTACAGCTCTGTTGTATTACCATCCGTATCTGTAAAACTCAGCGTATACACGGGTTCGTCCAGACCGTAATCAGCGAGGCTGTCTCCGTCCTCCAGCTCCCGGTCTGCAGTGATATTTCCCAGTGCAGCTGCCATATCTTCCGGATAGCTCTGAGCCAGCGGGAAGTCTTCATCCGGCATATAATACCATGTGCCATCTGTTCTGGCAAATTCCATCTCTCCGTTTCCCACGTCAAAGCTCATGGATTCAATACGTTCTGCCTCTGTATCTGTCACATGGATCTCCGCCGCTTTTTCTTCCTCTTCCCGGCGCTCCTCCGCGCTCTGGTTCCATGCCCGCAGTCCGAGATAGACTGCGAGCAGGATCACCAGGGCAGCGGCTAGGATGGCAAGGCCTTTATTCTTCTTTATTGCGCTTTTCTGTGCTCTTTGTTTCTCTGTCATGCCTTTCTCCTCCTGAACCATACAACGAATCCCCCGATCAGTATCACAGCCGGGATGCCGAAGATCATCAGCAGGCTGAACAGCCCTGCATGTTGGACTGTGTTATATTCTACTCCCAGGCTCTTCGCCTGGATAGACAGATTCTGTACGCCGTCGAAATTGGCAGTCACTGCATTCATGAAAAGCTGCGTATTCTCAAGCTGTGGGAAAGCATCCGTGATCGACTGATCGATCAGGCTTGCAGCGGATATCACAGTAAGCCGGCTCTCAGGCGCTTCTCCGCTGTCTTCTGAGCCGCTGTCTGTATCTTCCGCATTCCCTGCGTCAGCATCTGAATTATCCGCTTCGTCCGTTTCGGATCCGGTCTCTTCTGATTCATCCGTACTGATTGTCTCAGTAGCCGACGCCCCCAGGACATATGAGCCCTGCTGCTGCGCATCTTCGGTGACCGCATAAGACTGGTCAGATGACGACATGAACGAAGTCACCGCAATAGTATCGCGCTCCGGGTCAGTAAGCGTCATCCCGTGTGTATTGATCAGGAGCACCATCTGCGACATAATCCCGTCTGCCATGTCCCCATATACGGAAAGTTCCGGGAAAATATAGTACGGATTATTCTGATAGCATCTTGCCGGATCTGCGATATATCCGTCTGCAGCCTGGATGCCGTATGTTTTCAGGATGCCCGCCAGGTTAGGAAGATCCGCGGAGCTGGTATCCCCGAGCAGGACCATGAGCTTCCCTCCGTCTCCCAGGTAATCCGTGAGCATCTGTGCCTCATCCTCTGACAAATCAGAAACAGGCGCATACATAAGCAGGAGATCGCAGTCTTCCGGGATAGAAGTCGTCATGAGCAGATTGATCTCTGCGAGAGTATAACTGTTTTTCTCCATCAGATCTGTCACTGTAGCTGAGAGAGTTCCCTCTCCATGTCCCGTTGTCTGGTAAACCGTCCGCTCCACATCATTAGTCACATAATTCACGGCGCTGGTAAGCTGTCCTTCCCCGTCAAACTCTGTATACGATTCGGTCCCATAATAATAATAGGAATACTCATCCATCACAAGGATGTCATTGAAGGATACTGTCGTCGTCTTTCCCGTGTCCTCACAGGATATAACGATCGTATTTTCCGTAGTGTCATAATCCGTCAGCGCTGACGGGTGCAGCACCGGGTCGATCCACTCTACATGGATCCTGTTCGAGAGAGCAGCATATTTGCTTAAAAACGTGGTAATCCTCTCGTCTGACTCGTCTTTAACTGCAAGCACCTTCATATCTACATCTTTGTCCAGACCGTCCAGCAGATCTGTGGTCGTATCAGATATGTCGTAGATTTTTGTACTGCTCACGTCAATATTTCGGAACGCTTCCGGTATCTGTCCCACGATCAGATTGAATACGATCACCACAGCAATCACCAGAACCGTCAGCCCGACACTGTACGCGCCCCTTCTTGTCCTTGTTGTATGAAATATATTTTTGATATTCTTTTTATTTTTCACAGTCCGGTCCTCCTAACTCCAGCGTCTCTTCTGTATCGCCTGCACAGTCAGAAATACGAATACCGCTATGATCGACAGATACAGGGCGATCCCTGTCACATCCACAATGTTATTGGACGTAATGCCGGTAAAAACATTGGCAAGCGCCAGCCTTCCCAGAAGGTTTGAAAGAAGGTTCTCATAGACTTCTGATCGGATCACATAGACCGCGATACTCACAGCTGCCCCCACGATCTCGATCCCGCCGGACAGAACCAGATTCTCCGTCATATGCCAGACATAGAAGGCCGCCACCGTTATCAGTATGAGCACGCCCACAAGACCGCTCATCGCCGAGCCGGGCAGCATGGACAGAATGCCGTCCCAGAGATACAGCACCAGCAGGAGGCCGAATGTGCTGATAAATGCAATGATCTGACTCTCCGTCAGAGAAGACAGGAACATCCCAATCGCTGCATACACGCACCCCAGCAGAAAAAATACCCCGATGGAAATGTAATCTACCGTGAGATACGCTGTCCCCTGAGATTTGATGATCAGTGGAAATATGCAGAAGATCACATTCGGTATGGCAATGACAGTCACCATAGCCAGGTATTTCCCGAGCACAACTTTCGGAAGGCTGATCGGAGCTGTCAGCAGCATCTGGTCCGTCTTATTCCTCCGCTCCTCTGAAAAGCTCCGCATCGTAATCAACGGGATTCCCACAATAAATACGATCAGTGACCCGGATAATGTATATGAAAAATACGGGTATCCTGACATCATGTTGTATGCCATGAAATAAATCCCGGTAAAAGCAATCAAAAATGCCACAAACACAGGACCTGTCATGGACTGAAAGCAGGATCTTAATTCTCTTTTATATATCGCCAGCATCCCTATCCGCCTCCTCTCCTGTCTCTGCAATATCTTCTGTATCTGTTTTCTCCGCTTTCTCTGCCGGGTCGTCCGGGGCATGCCCATCCTCAGCCGTACCGACAGCCTCATCCTCTTCCGGTATAAGCTCCTTCCAGCCGGTATTCTTTGCAAAAGCTGACGGCAGAGCATCTCTCTGCGTCAATTCCATAAAGACATCCTCCAGACTTGTTCCCGAAACTTTCAGAGTCAGAAGCGGGATGCCGGCTGACGCGAATGCGCGGAACACGCTTTCTCTGATATCCTCGCCCTTTTTCTCCCGGATACTTCCCTTTATGATTCCATTTTCTTCCGGCTGAGTCTCAATCATCTCAATGCCCGGCACATTTTTCAGAATCCGGCGCACCTCTGCGGGAGATGTCTTTGTCTCGATCTCCACGATATTATTCTGTCCGAGCATTCGCTCCAGATTTTCCGGCGTATCGCTTGCCACCAGTTTTCCTTTGGAAATGATCATGATATAATCGCATACCTCTCTCACCTCTGCCAGAATATGCGAGCTGAGGATCACAGTATGATTCTTTGCCAGCTTCCGGATCAGTTCCCGGATCTCTATGATCTGCTTCGGATCCAGTCCCACGCTGGGCTCATCCAGTATAATGATCTCAGGAAAGCCCAGGACAGCCTGCGCCAGCCCCACTCTCTGCCTGTATCCCTTTGACAGGTTTTTGATCAGGCGGTGTTCTACGTCTTTGATCTTTACCAGCTTTTCTACCTCCTCGATCTCGCCGGACCGCTGCTTCTTCCTGAGTCCTTTCAGCTCCGCTGCAAACTCCAGATATTCACGCACAGTCATATCCATATACAGAGGCGGCTGCTCCGGCAGATACCCAATGTGCCGTTTTGCCTCCTCGGGCTCCCTCAGGATATCATGTCCGTCTATAAGCACCTCTCCTTCTGTGGCCCCGAGATAGCCGGTCATGATATTCATGGTCGTGGACTTTCCCGCTCCGTTCGGACCTAAAAAGCCGTAGATCCGCCCTGCTTCAATCTTGAAGTCCAGGTGATCTACGGCAAGATGGTCACCATACTTCTTTACCAGATTCCTTACTTCGATCAAGGCAATACCCTCCTAAAATATATCGTTGCCCCAGCGCCTCTCCATAAGAAAAAGACGCGCCCGCCTGTTCTCATTGTATGAGTCTGACAGGCATTTAAGCACGTCTTAAAGATTAACAATATTCTGTGATCGATCTGTGTTATAAATGTGACAGAGTTTTGTACTTGTCCCGCGCTGATACGTTCTATACACGCACCATGCACTCATGCAGTCCCTCAGCGCCGATTCCCTGCTCCTCCATGACCTCGAGGAGTTTTCGGCGCTCCGTAAGCGGAGCGCACCAGGCGAGTCCGCATCCTGCGGAGATGGCGCGTGGAACAGGGATAAGCCTGCCCGGGATCCCATGTTCCCGACATGCCTTCTCCATTGCCATCGCGTCCGCTGTGGTATGGAATGTCACTATAAGTCTCAGCTCTTTATCCCTCATGTCCGATCTTTCCTTACTCGATCACAACTGCAAAGCCGTCTTCCGTCTTCTCTGAGACAGCCTTTCTCCCATGATCTTTTGCATATTTTTCTATATTCATTCTCTGATGAGGCTCTGTCACCAGTACCTTTACCGGTCCTTTCCCTTCTCTTAATGCATCTTCCGTGAGCATCACCGGCTCCGGGCAGGACAGACCTCTTGCGTCTACGATCCTCATTTTCAATCCTCTACTTTCCTTCGTTTCTCTTATTTAAAAATGCGATCAGAAAACAAACCACGATACAAATGATAACTGCTGCTTTCCCGTACAGCGGCACGCTTCCTGCCACAACCTCCTGGGTCTCGGCATTTACTGCCGTCGCGCTTGCGGCGAGTCCGAAATTATGCGCCAGGGCAGCGCCTGCAAACATACCCAGCACTGTCACAGCAGAATCCGATGATCCCTGACCGGCAAGGATCAGCTGGCGCAGCGGACAGCCTCCTGCAAGGACAGCGGCAAAGCCGACCGCGTACATCCCGAGGATATTCCACAGATGCTCTGAATGAGCGATGATCCCCGGAGTCTCAAACGCGGCATTGAACCTGCCAGTCGCAATGTTAAATACCAGCATGACCACAAATAATCCTCCGATAATGGTAAGCAGATCAAAATTCCTCATCAGGATCACATCGCGGATGCTTCCCGCAAAACACATCCTGGACTTCTGTGCAACAGCTCCGAATATAAGTCCTCCGGCCAGAGACATCAGGATCGGTGCATGCATGCTCCCCGGACCGCTCTCACTGCTCTTGAGCAGCGTCGTTGCAAGCGCCAGTACGAGGATGCCTGCCATCAGCACAGGCAGTACATATCCATTCATCCTGTTTGCCGCGTGGGCTCGTCCCAGGCTGAATCCCTTCTTTAGCGCGATCACTCCCGTACCCACGCCGAGAATAAATCCGATCAGCGCCACCCAGGCATTCAGATCTCCCGCTGACATGCGGATGATCATCCTGAGCGGGCATCCCAGGAATACAAGAGATCCGATCGCCAGGATCATTCCCAGGACGAAACGCACCATGGGCGAAGAACCAGCCATCGAGCGGTACTCCTTTGTTGCCACAGAAATTATGAATGCTCCCAGTACAAGACCGAGGATCTCAGGTCTTGCATACTGCACGGTCTCCGTGGAATGCAGCCCCAGCGCTCCGGCTGTGTCTCTGATGAAGCACGCAATGCAGAATGCCATATTTGCCGGGTTGCCAAAATAGGCAAGACACGCGGCCACAACGCCGCAGATGATCCCTGCCAGAGCAAGTTTTTTCTTCGAATCTGATAGATTCATGTTCTTTTCCCTCCTGCTTTTCCAAGGCGCGCGCTCTCATTCACGCGCCAGTTCTCTCACAGCGTTTATCGCAAGATCCACTTCTTCCTCAGTATTATAGAAGGAAAAGCTGAACCGCACCGCTCCCTGCTCCACAGTTCCGAGCGCCCTGTGCATCAAAGGCGCGCAGTGCGCCCCCGGGCGTGTGACGATCCCATACTCTGTACAGAGTTCATCGCTTACCTCGGAGGAGTCATAGTCTAAGATATTAAGGGCTACAACGGGAGCTCTCTTTTCTGTCTCAAAATCCCCGTACACTACGACCCCGGGTATCCGGGAAACTCCGTCGTAAAATCTTCTCATCAGAAACAGTTCCTTCTGCCTGATCTGGTCCATACCGGTCTTTTCGATCCAGGATATGGCAGCGCCCAGCCCGGCAATACCGTGCCCGTTCAGGGTTCCCGCCTCCAGCGCTGTTGGCATCTCTGCGGGATGCTTTTCATTATATGTATCGATCCCACTTCCGCCTGACAGCAGAGGGCGGATGTACACGCCTTCCCTGACATACATCCCTCCTGTTCCCTGGGGCCCGAGCAGACTCTTATGTCCGGTAAAACAGAGCACATCAATCTGCATCTTCTCCACATCGATGGGATAGACTCCAGCAGTCTGGGATGCATCCACGACAAAAAGCAGCCCGTGTTTTTTTGCCATCGCTCCCACCCGTTCCAGATCGATCATGTTCCCTGTCAGGTTGGACGCATGGGTGCATATGACTGCCTTTGTGTTCTCCCGGACCGCTGTCTCCATCTCCTCGTATGAGATAGCGCCCTTTTCATCGCAGCCCAGGATCGTCAGCTCCGCCCCCCGGTCCCTGCATTCATAGAGAGGCCGCAGCACGGAGTTGTGCTCCAGCACTGTGGTGATCACATGATCCCCTTTGGAGAACAGACCTTTCAGCACGATATTCAGGCTCTCTGTCGAATTCGCCGTAAAAGAGATCCTCTTCGGATCCCCCGCGCGGAACAGACGCGACAGCTTCTCCCTGACGTCATAGATTGCCCTGGATGCGTTCAGCGCAGGCGCAGACGCCCCTCTTCCCGCATTCCCCATAGTATCAAAGGCGGCCATTACAGCCGCCTTGACCTCTTCCGGTTTGTGTATCGTAGTTGCCGCATTGTCCATATAGATCATAAGATCATTTCGCTTCCTTTCACTGCATCCTCCGTGAAGCTCTCTTCCTGCGATATTTCCGCTGATATAAGTATAAACCGCTCCGCTCAGCCCGTCTAATCGAAAACCGCGATAACTCACCTTTACTTATAGATATTATCTATAAGTAAAGTCATCTCCGGTCTGATACAATTCTTTTACCTTCCGGATCAGCTTGTCCGCCGCCGGGAGAACAGGATAAGCCGCGTCAAATACAAGATTAACCGACCGGCTTCCGCCTTCCGCTCCCAGAGGAAATTCCAGAAGTTTCCCCGCGCGCACATCATCCTCTGCCGCAAGCCTGGACAGGATGGAGATCCCCATCCCGCTTCTGACAGATCGTTTGATTGTCTCCTGGTTTTCCATGACAGCCGCTATACGGAAGTCTGTCATCTCAATGCCCATCCGAGACAGAATCCGCGCGGTCTCCTTCCTCGTACCCGAGCCCTCTTCCCTCAGGATCAAAGGCTCTTTCCTTATCCACGAGGCGACATCCTCACCCTGTCGGCTGCGAAACCGTTCCGTGGCAGGAGTGATGATGACCAGCTCATCCTGATAGAAAGGCAGGTAGGTACATCTTGCTCTTTCCAGGACAGTTCCCGTAAATCCCACATCCGCCTTATGTGACAGGATCATATCCACCACGCCTGCGCTGTCCGTCTCCAGCACCTTCAGCTGCTCACCCGGATATTCCTCTCGAAAAGCCGACATGATAGCGGGAAGCAGGTACTGGGAGGGGATGGTGGACGCTGCGATCCGCAGCACGCTGCCCCTGTTTCCCGCGCTCAGTCCAAACCGTTCCCTGATCTTTTGTTCCAGTTCCAGCATCTGCTCTGCGTAGGCATAGAGCTCCTTGCCCACTTCCGATAGAGCCACTCCCTTCGTGCTTCTCACAAGAAGACAGGAGTTTAGTTCCTTTTCCAGGGAAGAGATATGCGCGCTTACCGTAGGCTGTGTCAGATAGAGCTGCCTTGCAGCAGCAGAAAAGCTTTTTGTCTCCGCCACCTTTACGAAAGCTTCAAGCTGTTTCAGATTCATCGTCTTTTAACCCTTTCTCAGGCAGATCTGTCCGTTCTCACACCCGCTCTTTAAAATTTTTCCCACTACTGAGACCTCCGTCTCCATCCCGATACGGTCAAATTCCTCCAGGACACTTTCTGCCTCTTCCTCCGGTACAGCAAGAAGAAGCCCGCCGGATGTCTGAGGATCACACAGAAGATCCAGCCACATCTCATCCGAGCCGTTTATATCCAGATTTCCGGTATCCAGGATCGGCGCCACATGCTTTCTGTTTCGGTATGCCCCGCCGGGGATCAGCCCCATCTGCGCATATTCTTTCACTCCGCGCATGTAAGCCACATCCTCCACATTGATCCGGATCTGCGCCCCGCTGGCTGCCGCCATCTCAGAGCAGTGCCCGAGAAGCCCGAATCCGGTCACATCGGTGCACGCATGAATGCTGTATTTCTGCGCAGTCTCCTTCGCCTTCCTGTTCAGTGTCGTCATGACCCGGATCACTTCCTGCTCGGATTCTTCAGATGCCATCTGCGCTTTTACAGCCGTGTTCACGATACCGCTCCCGATCTGCTTTGTCAGGATCAGCACATCCCCTTCCTGACAACCGTAGTTTTTATAAACCTTATCA
>CALWFS010000059.1 GCA_944377705.1 uncultured Mediterraneibacter sp.
CCCCACATGGGGAGTCACCCTGTTCCCTCCGTTTACGATGGAGCTGACTGTCACGGCCATCTGGATCGGCGTGACCTGAAAGGACTGACCAAACGTCATGGTCGCCAGCTCTACGGTGCCGATATCTTCTTTCCGATGCATAATCGTCCCCGCCTCCCCCGGCAGGTCGATATTTGTCAGCTTCATAAGCCCGAAATCTTCAAAATATTCATAAAACCGATCCGCGCCCAGCCTGAGCCCGATATCCATGAATACCGGGTTACAGGAATTCTGGATGCCCTGGACAAAAGTCTCCTGCCCATGCCCGCCCACCTTGTGGCACCGGATCTTCCGATCCTCCACGATCCGGTATCCGGGACAGAAAAACGTATCGTCAAGAGACACCACGCCCTCTTCCAGACAGGCGGAAGAAGTAATGATCTTAAACACAGACCCCGGCTCGTAAGTATCATTGATGCAGCGGTTCCGCCACATCTGATTGAGTTCGTCCTGGAGCTCCTCATCCGACAAGGAAGCCGCATCTGTCCCTGTATTAAGCTCATAGGGCTCATTCAGATTAAACTCCGGAACATTGACCATCGCATAGATCTCTCCGTTCTGAGGATTCAGCAGAAGGATAGACACTGCCTCTGCCTGCTTCTCCTCCATTACTTTCTCTGCCGCCTGCTGGCAGTAGGACTGGATATTATAGTCCAGGCTGACCCGGAGCGTCTCCCCCGCTACCGGTTCAATCCTATCCTCTGCTATCCCTTCCAGCTCCACTCCTCTTGCATCTGTAACAGTCAGGATCGTCCCGTTTGTCCCTTTCAGATATTCCTCATATTTCACTTCCAGTCCGATGATCCCCTGATTATCCCCTCCTGTAAATCCCAGGACGCAGGAAGCAAGCTCATCGTAAGGATAATAACGCTTATAATCCTCATCCACCTTCACCCCGGCAAGGTCATAACCGCGGATCCTGTCTCCTGCCTCTTTATCCACATTTGTCTTGATCTTCTCCATCGAAGATACCTTTTCCACCTTTTTCCTAACCTCTGTCTCATCCAGTTCCAGCTCCCGGCTCAGTACAGAGATGACCTCCTCCGGCTCCTCCACCTGGCTGTGGATGACAGAGATCGTACATACCGTGCGGTTCGTTGCCAGTACCACTCCGTTTCGGTCCACGATCTCTCCCCTGGCGGCCTTAATCTCACGCTCCCGCTCGTGAAGGTCCTGGGCAAGTTCCTGATAGTAGTCCGCGTCAAAGACCATCAGATAGATCAGCCTTCCGATCAGAGCAGCGAGGACTAAGGCAGCGCACAGAAAGACGATCATGATCTTCTTTTTGTTGTATGTCTTATTTTTCTTCATATTATAAAAACCATGCAAAAGATGTTGTTACAGCTTATTACATCTTCTGCATGGTTATTCGCGTTTTCGCTATTCCGCCGGCTCCCCGGTCGCCCAGTCATCCAGATCCGGGCTGTAGTTTTCATCAATATAAGCTCCGTCCGGATTATCATAGGTATCCTGGTAGTTCTCATCGTAATCTGTGTACTGTGTATCTCCGAAATTCTGTCCTTCGGTCTGGACATTTTCTCCGCTCTCGGCGATCGTCGTGATCCCGAGATAAGGAAATGCCTCCTCCATGATCTTTTTGCTCAAGCCGAGCACCAGACTGCTGTCTCCCGCAGAGTCATTCTTCGCCTCATCGATCACTACATAGATCAGTACCTCCGGATTTTCCTGGGGCGCGTAGCCTATATAAGAAAGAAGGTATTTATTGTTCCCGCGTGGAAGCTTCTCTGCTGTCCCTGTTTTGGCGCCAATATCATATCCCTCTACCTGCGCTCTCTGTCCTGTACCGTAATCCATTGTAGCTTTCAGATAAGTTTTCAGCATTTTTGAGGTATCTGCAGATATCGTCTTACGAAGGAGGACCGGATCTTTGGTCTCGATCACATTGCCATTCTCATCCTGAATCTGTTTTACCACATGGGGCTCATAATAGTAGCCTCCGTTGATCAGTGAACTGAACGCTGCGGCCATCTGCGTCATGGTCACATTAAAATTCTGCCCGAAAGAGTTACTGGCAAGATCCACCTCCGTCATATTCTCCGCCGTATATAAAAGACCCGCGGTAGACGCCTCTCCCGGAAGGTCGATCCCTGTATATTCTCCAAATCCGAAGATATGCTGGTATCTGGTGAAATTGTCCACTCCGATAACCGATGCCATATCCATGAGTGCCACATTACAGGAATTGGCGATCGCATCCTGGATCGTTTCTGTCCCATGACCTGCCCTGTAATGGCAGCCGATCTCCCATCCCATGACATCCTTTGATCCTCCGCAGTAATAAGTCTCGTTTCCTGTGAGCGTCCCTGTCTCAAGCCCTGCTGCCACAGTAAACGGTTTTGCCACAGACCCGGGTTCATATGCATCGCTGACACAGAAATTACGCCAGAGGTCATTCAAGACTTCTGCCTCTTTCTCTTCATCTGACAGCTCCTCCCATTTTGGTTCTCTTCCCTGCTCTGTATAATCTTCCGCCACTTCCTGCGTCTTCGCCGCCCATGCTTCATCCGAATAAACCTGAGACCAGTTTCTCGGCTCATTCAGATCAAAATTAGGATAGGATGCTTCTGCCAGGATCTCCCCTGTATTCGGGTTCATGATAATGACAGCAGTATTCTTGCTGCCAAGTTCCCCATCTCCGGCATGTTCCTGGTTAAACTCCAGAATCGCCTGCTCCACAATGTTCTGAAGTGTCACATCAATGGTCGACACTACGGTATTTCCATTCTTTGCCGGCTTAACCGTCCGCTCCACAGAGGATTCAGTATCAAAATACCCGTATTCTCTGCCATCGGTCCCGTTCAGTACGTCATTGTACGCATTCTCAATGCCTATCGCTCCGTTATTTCCGGCATAGGTAAAGCCGATCACGTCACTTGCCATACTTCCATAGGGATAGCTCCTTGTATAGTCGTCCTCCAGCCAGATCCCCATCACATTCGAATAGTTCTCATCATCCTCATCGATCTCATTAAATTTCTGCGCGGTCGCATAATCAATGCCCTGGGCAAGGATCTCATACTGACTGTCAGGATTTTCTTCCACCAGCCCGTCCACCACACTGCCTTCGATTCCAAAGCATTCTTTTAGGACTTCCTTTGTAGGCTCTATATACTCGTCTTTGTCGGTCATCATTTTTACATCCAGTATCACATTGTACACCCGCTCGCTGGTTGCCATCTTCGTGCCGTTGCGGTCTACGATGTCTCCACGCCTAAAAGCGATCACACGGCTGTCATAATTCTGCTGGTCCAGGACTGCCTTTGTATATCGGCTGCCCTTAGTAACATTGATATATGTGATCCTGCCTATAAGAACAACAAAAGCCAGTATCACTGCCATAAATAGCATTACCAGCTTCCGTTGCATCCTGAGCGGGAATTTTTTTGTCAAAAATTCAAATCTGCTCTTTTTTCTTTTTCTTCCTGCCATATTATACTTTCCTTATTTTGATGCGTCGCTCGACTTTGCGAGCACCCCGCTCTCGGGAATGTCGCTGTATTGCTTCACGTATTCCTCTGCCGGACTGTCATATTCAACAACAGACCCCTCAGCCTCAGGCACCATCCCCAATTCGTTCATTGCGCGATCGCGCACGGTCACAAGATTTACAGAATCCGCTGCTGCATTATAAGCCGTATCGTTAGCCTCTGTCAGGTCCGCAAGCTGCTCCTGCATTGCCGTCACGTTCTCAGACCTGCTGACAACTTCTGACTGGAGGCTTAAATACACCATGCACACCAGCACGGCACATACTGCCGCCGCCGCGAGAAATACTGCGTACGCAGGGCTGATGCTCTTTGCGCGGTGTCTGTTCTTTGCCACCTGCCGGCTCATCTGCCTGCGCTGCTCCGGCCGCGTTTCCGGCATTCTCTTCGGAAGAGGTTCCGCCTGGCGGACAACATTCCCATACACATAGAACTGACCGTAGTCGTTTCTCCTGCGCTCCGTTGTTCTCTGATCATATATTCTGTATCCTGCTGCCATAACGCGATGCCCCTTTCCTGACTCTTCCCTGCCGGGCTCTCCCCTTCCCGGAGGGAAATAAATATTTTAAACTACTCCCTGTTTTGCCCGTTCAAATATCCTCAGTTTTGCGCTCTTTGAACGGCTGTTGGACTCCATCTCTTCCTCTGTCGGGAGGATTGGCTTCCTTGTGACCACCTTCCCCCTAGACGTCTTTCCACAGACACATACCGGAAAGTGGCTCGGACAGGTACATGGATTTTCATTTTTACGAAACGCGCTCTTCACGATCCTGTCCTCCAGCGAATGAAATGTGATGATGCAGATCCGTCCCCCCGGATTCAACATGTCGATCATGTCATCCAGCGAATCCCTGAGCACGTCAAGCTCATGGTTCAATTCGATCCGGATCGCCTGGAACGTCCGCTTTGACGGATGCCCCGAAGTCTTCTGGATCTTCATCGGTATGGCATGCCGTATGATCTCATTCAGCTGTCCTGTTGTCTCGATCGGTCCTTTCCCGCGTTCTGCGACAATATGTTTTGCAATATTTTTTGCAAATTTGTCTTCCCCATAATCGCGGATCACGCGGTAAAGTTCCGCTTCGCTGTATCCGTTGACAATGTCCCTTGCCGTCATCTTCTGCCTCTGGTCCATCCTCATGTCGAGCGGTGCGTCCTCCCGGTATGAGAACCCTCTCTCGGCAGTATCAAGCTGATAAGACGACACTCCCAGGTCAAGGACGATCCCGTCCACCTTGTCAACTCCTATTTTCTGGAGCTGTGGCTTCATATCACGGTAATTGCTCCGTATTATCGTGACCTTCTCCCCGAAGCCTGCCAGCCGCTCTGACGCCGCTTTAATGGCGTCCGCATCCTGGTCTATTCCTATAAATCTCCCCTTGTCACCTAACCGGCTGCATACTTCAAAGGCATGTCCGCCTCCGCCCAGCGTGGCGTCCACATAGATGCCGTCCGGTCTGACATTAAGCCCGTCCACTGTCTCATGCAGCAGAACAGATACATGTTCGAATGCCATGGTCTCCTCCTTGTCAGATTCTGATTCCTATGGATTCCATGCGCTCTGCAATCGCATCCAGGTCTTCTTCGCTCACCTGGCTGCGCTCTTCCCAAAGCGCCTTATCCCAGATCTCGACTCTGTCCTGGACTCCCACCAGGACTACGTCCTTCTCCAGATGCGCTGCCTTACGGAGCGACGGCGGGACAAGAACTCTCCCCTGCTTGTCGAAGCTGCCCTCCGAAGCGCTTCCGAAGAAATAGCGTTTAAAGATTCTGGCATCCTTGTTCATACGTGGTAAGGTCTCAAGCTCGGCAACGAATTTATTCCATTCTTCCTGAGAGTAGACAAAGAGGCATCCCTCCAGCCCGTTACATATGACGAAGCTGTCACCCAGATCATCCCTGAGTTTCGCCGGAATGATGAGTCGTCCTTTTTCATCAATGCTATGGTTAAACTCTCCTAATAACATCTGGAATCCTTTCTCTTAATGTGAGCCTCCACATCGCTCCCCACTTTGTACCACTAGCCACCACTCTTTACCACTTGACTCCATTCTAAACCACCACTCTCCCTTTTTCAACCCCTTTTTTTGATTTTTTTGTGTCTCCTGAGAGCAGTAAATACGGCTGAAAAGCGCAGTTTTTTGACAAAAAAAGAACATGTAGAGGATGACATTCCGTCATCACCCTACATGTTGTGTTTCTCTGATTAAATATAATATTATATTTTCACGGTGGGAAATATTCCCACATTTTTTAAAATCCACCGGCCAAAACAGCCTATTCGCTATCAGTCTCCGCGGTAAGGCTGTTCAGATAATCTGTGACTGCATCATAGTTTACTTCTGCCACTACCCTGTCTTTGCCTGACTCGTACATATCATAAGCTGAATATCCCAGCCATCCGATCAGAGCGAGCGCCACAAGCGTAAGGACGCCTTTGCGTACAATGCCCATTACTTTCTGTTTCCGCATGAGCTTTTTTCTGTTCGCTTTCTCCTTTTTATAACGATCTACCTTTTCCTGGCTCATATCGCGTATGCTCCTTTCCGTCTTTCACTCAGATAACGACAGTTTATCACATTCTGCGTCACAGCACAACAATTATTCCTCCGTCATTTGCATACATGGTGCTGATACCGGCTGTATCCACAATAAAACTGTCCCGCACATGGATCCTATCGAGCAGGATCCTCTCCACTTCCCTTGCCCGCTCCGGACAGTTGCAGTGAGCGATGGCAAGAATTTTATCTTTCGTCTGCTTCCCGTCACGCACGATCTGCTCTGCCATTTTCACCAGGGCACGCTTGATCCCCCTTGCCTGTCCGAGCTGGCAGATCGTCCCCTGAGGAGTTGACCCCATTACGGGCTTGATGTTGAGCGCGCTTGCCACAAAAGATTTGATACCTGTGAGCCGGCCGTTCTTGCGCAGCGTGTCGAGATTTTCCAAGACAAAATAAGTGTGCTGTCCTGCAATATACGCCTCGGTCTCACTGACCGTCTCATCAAATGTCATTCCCTGCTCCTCGCACTCTCTCACTTTACATGCGATCAGGGTCTCGCCCACAGACGCTGACCTGGAATTAAAGACATGGATCTGCTTTCCGTCTTCTCCATGCTCCTCATTCCAGAGCTTAACCGCAAGCTGCGCACTGTTAAACGACCCGCTCAGCTCAGAGGAAAGAGTGACAACATACACCCTCTTCTCATCTCCGCTGTACAGTTCCATATATTTTTCCGGTGAAGGACACGAGGATTTCGGACACTCCGGGCTTGCTGCCACCCGGCGCAGGAAATCCGCCTGGTCAAAAGTCTCATCATCCATAATCGTATCCCCGTCTACCTGCATGCTCAGAGGCGCGCTCACATAAATCCCGCTCTCTTTCATCTTATACGTCAGCTCGCCACAGCTGTCTACGATAATCTTATAATCCATAATATCTCCTCCAGGACTGCGATGTATATTCTGCATTTCTAGTATATGTAGTTTTTAATACCAGATTTAAATATACCATACATTTCCTGAGAAGAAAAGACTTTAATGTGAAATTCCTGTGAGTATCCCGTTTATTCTCCCTCAAGGCGGATCTTCCTAGAAATCCCCAAAGCAATCCCCATCTCCGCCATAAGGAACAAAATCGCGGTCCCTCCGTAACTGATAAAGGGAAGCGTAATGCCCGTGGTAGGAAGCAGACCGGTAACCACTGCGATGTTCAAAATCACCTGAAGAGCGATATGGGCAAAAATCCCTGTTGCAATCAGTGATCCATAAAGGTCCGGCGCATTCTTTGCAATAAACATCAGACGGTATAAAAGAAGCCCGAAAAGCACGAGGATTATGATCGCGCCAAATACGCCCAGCTCCTCACAAATAACCACAAGGATCATATCATTCTGGGCTTCCGGGATTACTCCCAGTTTCTGCGTGCTGTTTCCCAGACCTTTCCCGAAAAATCCTCCGCTGCCGATGGCATACAGCCCCTGCATGACCTGATAGCTTCCCGTATCCATTGTCGCTTCCGGATTCAGCCAGGAAATGATTCTCTGAAGACGGAAATTATCACTGTCTGGCACTGTCGCAGACAGGATAGCGATACCGACAACAGCCGCTGCCACCCCCACTCCGATAATCGCAAGGAACGGCTTTGTCTTCGGATGAATCACAAAAATCAGGATACAGGTAATCGCCATTACGATGATTGCCGTGCTCAGGTTATCTGTCAGGAACAGAACCCCGCCCGATGCCACTGCGCCCAGTACAAACACACGGATGATGCCTTCCATGGTATACGCCTTTCTTCCGAGACGGCATAACTCATAAGAAATAAAAAGAATAACCGCGATCTTCGTGACCTCTGCCGGCTGCAGCGTCATATTTCCCGGAAATCCGATCCAGCGCCTTGCCCCGTTAATCGTCACTCCAAGGGGGGTCTGCACGAGCGCCATCAGGATCAGGGAGAACACGTAGATCTCCAGAGCAAATGCCCCGTAAAAATGGTAATCGATCTTCGATACGATAAACATAACGGCAACGCCTGCGGCAGCGATCAGCGCCTGCTTTGAAAAATAATACATATCGTTCCCGAAATCTGCCTGCGCCTCATACGCGCTTGTGCTGTAAAGCATAACAAGCCCAAAACACATAAGGAACACTATGACCAGCAGCAGGTCAAAGTCAAAATACTGCTCTTTTCCCGCTGTCCTGCTCCTGCTTCTGGCGATCACCGCAGATAAACCTGTCCGTTTCGGGGCCCTCGTCGTCCGCGGTGCCTGGCGCCCTGAGCGCTGCATCGACTCGGTTCCGGGAGCCTGTCTCCGGGAGCTGTATTCCGGGAGCGGTTTCGGCGCATGAAGCATCTGGCGTCTCCTGTCGATGGCTTTCTGATAGCTTTCATATCCGGAGCGTATGCTGACCGGGCGCATAGGCCTTGTATCTGAGAGCGAGGATGCGCTGCCCCTATGTTCCACAGTTCCCATTGGCTGTGTATCCCCGATGCGTGCACTGCTTTTCTTCTTTCTGTTCTTTTTGTCTTGTCCGCGCTGTCTGATCGGTCTGACAGTCCTGCTTCTCATATCATCACCTATCTTGTATTCATAGCCGGATGCACCGGTTTGCCGTGTTCAAAAAACCTGTCATACCACACGAGGAAGATATATACTGCCCAGATCTTCCGACTGTCGTCTGTCTTCTCATTGAAATTCTTTCCTTCACGGTGGTCGTCCAGCATCTTCATAAGCATATCCGTATTAAAGAACTTTTTCGCAGCGCTGGTGGCAAACATCGCTCTGACTCGGTTATAATACTTCTCCTCCCTGAGCCATACCCTGATAGGGATCGGAAATCCGAGTTTCTTCTTCTCCGCGGTCTTGCTCTGTATATTTCTTTCCGCAGCCGCCCGGAGCGCTACCTTTGTCTTCGGCGCTCTCACCTTATAATCAAGCGGCAGCGTCTCCGCCAGCTCCAGCACCTTCCTGTCAAGGAACGGGACTCTCACCTCCAGTGAATTTGCCATGCCCATCTTATCCCCCTTCATAAGAATATCATGGACCAGCCAGAGATGCATGTCAACATACTGCATCTTCGTCACCGGATCTTTATCCTTTACCCGCTCATACAGAGGACGGGTCACATCCTGGATCCCCGGTCTGCACCCCTGTTTTAAGATCTTATTTGCCTCACGCTCGGTAAAGATGTTCGTCGCATTGGCAAAATACCGTTCCTCCAGAGTCTTGCCGTGGCGCATGAGAAATCCCCGGCCCTTCATCCCGCGGGGCAGGCAGTATTCTGCGAACTTCCCGAGAAAACGCCGTATAGCAAACGGTATCTTATTAAAGGACGTGTGCTCCAAAGGCTCACAGTAAATATTATATCCGCCGAAAAGCTCGTCTGATCCCTCGCCGGAAAGGACCACCTTTACCTTCTTCGCAGCTTCCTCGCTCAAGAAATACAGGGCGATCGCCGCCGGGTCTGCCACCGGCTCATCCATATAGTACTGGATATCCGACAGCTTGTCCCAGTATTCATCCGGGGTGATGACTTTTGCATCGTTCTGCATATTAATGCTCGCCGCAAACTCTTTTGCATCCTGGATCTCGCTGTACTGTCCCTCGTCAAATCCCACGGTAAAAGTACGGTCCACCTGGCCGAGCCATGTCAGATAGCTGGAATCCACACCGCTGGACAGATAGGAAGCAACCTCCACATCACTGATCTTGTGTTTCTCCACAGACTCCTTCATGACCGCTTCCACCTCGTCAACGACCTCCTCAAAGGATTTCGTGTTATCTCCGGTGAAATTCGGCTCGAAATACCGTGTTATCTTCATTTCTCCATTTTCATATGTGAAATAATGCCCCGGCTGAAGGCAGAACACCCCTTTAAAGAATGTCTCATTTGTCGGTACAAACTGGAAAGACAGATAATTGCCAAGGGCATCCTCATTGAAGATCTTATCGAACTTCGGATGCTCCATAAAAGCCTTGATCTCTGACGCAAACATAAGCGTTCCATTCATCTGCGCATAGTAGAGCGGCTTAATGCCAAAGATGTCCCTCGCCGCAAAAAGGCGTTTTTTCTTCTTATCCCAGATCGCAAAAGCATACATCCCGCGCAGCCTGTCCACCAGGCTCTCGCCCCACTCTTCAAATCCATGGATCAGGGTCTCTGAATCTGTGTTAGAGACAAAAACATGCCCTGCCGCTGCCAGCTCCTCTCTGAGTTCCTGATAATTATAAATCTCTCCGTTAAATACAAGCACCATGCTCTTATCTTCATTATACAACGGCTGGTCGCCCACAGATGAAAGGTCAATAATGCTCAGGCGCCGGAACCCCAGTGCCGCATCCTCATCAACATACTTTCCTTCACTGTCCGGTCCCCGGTGTATGATCGTATTCATCATATTCACCAGTACCTGCTCCCTGTCTTCCACCTCGCCGACAAATCCTGCGAATCCACACATATTAAGCTCTCCTTTTCATTCCCGCAAATCGATGCACATATCTATCTTTCCCACGAATGTGTCACTACACTCATAATAATAGATAAGGAACCAGTTTCGGTAAGCCTTTTTACCTGATCTGATCCCTTATTG
>CALWFS010000060.1 GCA_944377705.1 uncultured Mediterraneibacter sp.
TGGACGTCTGCCACGCTCACCAGATGGGTTCCGTTTTCCGCGTTGAAATCATCCAGGTAGGGCTGGTGCTGGAAAAAGTTCGCATCCAGATCCCCATCCTCCAGAGCTGTGTTTGGAAGCACATAATCGTTATATTCCACGATCTCCAGCGTGTACCCCTGCTCCTTAAGGCCATCAGCAACAGCCTCCAGTATCTCCGCGTGGGGCGTGATGCCGGCTCCTACACGGATTACTTTTTCATCCTCCCCGGAAGCGGAAGCTCCGCATCCTGATACAAGTCCTGCGATCAGAGCGACTCCTGCCGCCAGTGTGATAAGTTTTCTTTTCATAATACATTCCTCCTAAATAATAAATCCGTTTTATTTGATCCGCTTGTCAATGCGGCGGACAAGACGCAGTCCGCCTTCCTGGAAGATCTGCACGATGATCACGAGAAGCAGGACCGTGATCAGCATCACTTCCGTGTTGTAACGGTAGTATCCGTAATTGGTGGCGATTGCCCCGAGACCTCCGCCTCCCACAAATCCCGCCATGGCGGAATACCCCAGTATGGTGGCAAGGGAGATGGTCGCTCCCACAAGAAGGGAGGGCTTTGCCTCCGGGAGCATGACGTTTAAGATAATCTGCATCCTGGACGCTCCCATTGCCTGTGCTGCTTCCACCACACCCGAATCCACCTCTTTTAAGGAGGATTCCACCATTCGGGCAACGTAGGGAGCCGCAGCTACCACAAGGGGAACAATGGTGGCGGTGGAACCGATGGTAGTCCCCACGATCAGCCTTGTAAAAGGCAGGATCAGCACCAGAAGGATCAGGAAGGGGATGGAACGGATAAAATTGATCACGCCCCCGATCAGCAGGTTCAGAACACGGTTCCTGCAGATTCCGTTCTGGTCGGTCACAAACACGAGTACACCGAGGGGAATCCCGATCACATAAGAGAAAAGGGCCGATACAAGTACCATGTACAGTGTCTCCCATATGCCCTGTCCCAATAGTCCGATGATCTGTTCTGTCATGATATCGTTCCTCCTTCCTCAAAATGAATGCCCTGTTCTGTAAGATACTGCCGGATCTTCTCCAGCGCCTCCGCGCTTTCAGGACATTGTATCAGCATCTGTCCGTAAGCCTTGCCCCCGATGTTCTCGGTGTTGGCTCCAAGGATATTTATCATCTCCCCGGAATGCAGGGTAAGCTGTGAGATAATAGGGTCTGACGAAGACTGTCCGTCAAAGGCGATCCGGATCACCCGCTTCGCAATGCCCTCCGCGTCAAACTGATTGTCCGGCAGGATCAGCTTTCTCGCCGTCTCAGACTGGGGATTTAAAAATACATCCTTCACCGCTCCCATCTCCACGATCTCCCCCTGGCTCATGACCGCGATCCGGTCACAGATCTGTTCTGCCACCTGCATCTCATGGGTGATGATCACGATGGTCACGCCGTATTCCTGATTGATCTTTTTCAACAGCTCCAGGATAGACTTTGTAGTGATCGGGTCAAGAGCGCTTGTGGCCTCATCGCAGAGGAGCACCTCCGGGTTCGTTGCAAGGGCTCTGGCAATGGCGACCCGCTGTTTCTGTCCGCCTGAGAGCTGTGCCGGATACGCCCTTTCCTTGTCTGTCAGATCGACCAGCTCAAGGAGCTGGCGCGCTCTTTTTATCCGTTTCTCCTTTTTCATTCCCGCGATCTTCAGAGGAAAACAGATATTATCCAGCACATTTTTCTGGGCGAGCAGGTTAAACTGCTGAAAAATCATCCCCATCTTGAGCCGGGTATCCCTAAGCGTTCTCTCACTGACATCCATCAGGTTCGTGTCGTCAAAGTATACTGCCCCATCGGAAGGCCGCTCCAAAAGATTGATGCACCTCACCAGGGTGGATTTTCCCGCTCCCGAGAATCCGATGATCCCGAAGACCTCACCCCTTTTTATTTCCAGATTGATATTACTGACAGCCAGTATGTCTGTGTTTCGTGATAAAAACTGCTTACTGACATGTTCAAGCCTTATGATATGTTCCTTTTCCATATGTATTGCTCCTTTGAGATATGCCATTATACTAGCACGGCGCAAAAGTGCTGTCTAATACACAAAAAAAATACCCGGCTATAAACTGAAGTTATAACCAGGGCATAAACCAGGCGCTTTCAAGCGCTCCCGCTTTACGGAATATGAACCTTACGGAATATTGAGATATTTTTTAATGGCCTGAACATACTGCTCGCCCATCCTGCTTAAGATGGCGTTCTTCCGGGTCACATAGCCGATCCGCATCGTGCTGTTGGGGTTCTGTTCGTCATCCTTGTAAGGCACGGCGACATAATCACTCCCATTTAATTCCTCACAGATGATGCCGGAGCACAGTGTATAGCCGTTCAGCCCCACCATCAGGTTGAGCAGGGTGGCGCGGTCGTTCGCCCGGATGATCCTGGAATATTCGTTGGTGGAGAGGATCTCCTCTGCCAGATAGAACGAACTGTTGTCTCCCTGGTCAAAGGACAGACAGGGATAATCCGCGAGCTGGTCAAAACAGATGTAAGGCTCTGACGCAAGGGGATGGTGCTTCCATATGTACACATACGCCTGACAGTCGATCAGGTGGTGGAAGGTCAGATTTGCGCCGCGCAGCAGCTTTTCCATCATTTTCTGGTTAAAATCACACAGATAGAGCACGCCGATCTCACTTTTCATGGTACTCACATCGCTGATGACTTCGGCTGTCCGCGTCTCCCGGATGGCAAACTCGTATTTGGACGTGTCATATTCCTGCACCATGTCCACGAACGCCTTTACCGCAAAAGAATAGTGCTGGGTGGAGACACTGAATTTCTTTTTGTAAGCCCCGCCCTTTCCGTACCTCTCAAGGAGAGCTTCATACTGGCCGTATACTTCTTTTGCGTAGAGCAGAAATTCCACACCGTCATTGGTCAGGGTAACGCCCCTGCCGCTTCGGTGGAACAGAGTGATCCCCAGCTCCTTTTCCAGCTCCTTCATAGCGCTCGTAAGGGAGGGCTGGGAGACATAGAGCTGCTCCGCGGCCTTGTTAAATGATTTTGTCTCCGCAATGGTAATGACGTAATTCAGCTGTGTTAATGTCATTTCGTTCTCCTCTTGTCGTAATCATCGAGAAAATGATAGGAAACGCCGTCCTTCTGATATCCGATCACAGTGCGCAGGTTCACGTTCCTGACACTGTTGAATATATTCGTGTCAATGACCTTGCTCGTCTTTCTGAACTGAGCGATCAGTTCCTTCATCTCGTCCCGCTTGGATCCCTTCTCTCCCCCTCACGCGGAGCACGCCTCGGTAAAGCGGCAGGCGCACTGGATAAACTGAAGTCCGTTATAGTCCCGCCATGCCTTGATCGCTTCCTCCTTTACAAGATACATGGGACGTATCAGCTCCATGCCTTCAAAATTCTGGCTGTGCAGCTTTGGCATCATGGTCTCCACCTTGCCGCTGTACAGCATCCCCATGAGGATCGTCTCGATCACATCGTCAAAATGGTGTCCCAGGGCGATCTTGTTGCACCCGAGCTCCTTTGCCTTGGAATAGAGGTATCCCCTCCTCATCCTGGCGCACAGATAGCAGGGGCTTTTTTCCACCTCCACCACCGTATCAAAAATATCTGTGTTGAACACAGTGAGGGGAATGCCCAGGAGTCTGGCATTATCCTGGATGATATTCCAGTTATATTCATTATACCCCGGGTTCATTGTCAGGAACACGGCGTCAAAATCCACCTGTCCGTGCCTCTTCAGTTCCTGGATGAGCTTTGCCAGGAGCATGGAGTCCTTTCCCCCGGAAATACAGACAGCGATCTTATCTCCTTCCTGGATAAGCTGATAATCATTGAGCGCTTTTGTAAATGGCCTCCAGACAGACTTGCGGAACTTTTTGATGATGCTGCGCTCGATCTCGGCCGTCTTTTCCACCCGGCTGTCCGCGCTCTCCTCCTGCATGAACCGGGACAGGGTCAGCCGCAGATAAGCCCGGTATCCTCCGTCTACATTGTAGGCATCGTATCCCATCTCCTCCAGCCTGAGGACATAGTCCACGCTGCTGTCCCCGGTATGACAGACCAGATAGATGGGGTGTGCCGGATTCAGTTCAGATATCCGGCTCTCGAACTGCTCCATGGGGATATTGAGCGCCCCGGGAATAGTTCCCGCCGCGAACTGTTCCGGAGAACGCATGTCCACAATCGTTCCTCCTGCCGTACTTCGATTTTCCAGTTCTTCTATGGTGACTGATCTCACAAATAATCCACTCCCTGTCTTTGCTTCCTGATTTTGTCTTATTATTATCTTGTTTTCGTCCCCTGTCCGTCTCTTCTGGCTGCTTTCAGCCTGTTCAGGGTAACTTCCTTTTCTCCGTAGGGAACCTTTGTCTCCGTCCCTTCCTCAAAGAGATATACATTCTCCAGCTCATCCTTTTTCTGAAGACGGATGCCGCGCACGCCGATCGCCGCCTTCTTCTTCACCGGCACTTCCTCAGCCGGGAATCGCAGAAAATATCCGTTCTTCGTCTGGAGCACGACGTTCTGGCTGTCATTGACCACTTTCACAGCGATCAGAGTATCATCTTCCTGGAGCTTTGTGGCAGCGATGGTACGTTTTGACACCTGGAACTCTGTCCCCTCTACCTTTTTGATCATTCCCTGTTCCGTGGCAAAGAGAAGATTGGCAAAACGCATCTGCTCTGCGTCGCAGACCATGACGATCTGCTCCTCGCTGGTCGAGTAATTGCTCACATTGTCAATCGGGGTCCCTTTATCCCGGAATCTGCCGTACGGCACGTCCAGCACCTTAACCTGGTGCATCTTCCCGGTGTCTGTAAAGACACAGAGCTTTCCGGTATTCATGCAGTGGACGACATATTTATTCTCGCTGTCCGCTGCCTCTTTATTTCTCTCATAGACAGACAGATCCACTGTCTTAGCGTATCCGAAACGGTCCATGAGGAAGACAACTTCCTGCTCTTCGATCTTCTTCTCCTCGAAGACTGCCTCCTCCGCGTTTTCCACAACTGTGCAGCGCTTCCGCGCGTACTCTTTTTTAAATGCATCCAGTTCTTCTATGATGACGCCTGCCATAGAATCGTAATTGTTCAGGATATCCTCATACCTTGCGATATTTTTCATGGTCTGCTCATGCTCCGCGATCAGAGCCTCGATCTCCAGTCCGATGAGACGGTACAGGCGCATCTCAAGGATAGCGGCAGCCTGACGCTCGGTGAAACGGAGCAGCGCTGCCATCTTTTTCGAGATACTGGACTTGAACGTGATGTTGTCCGTCACGCCGTTCACCAGACACGCTCGTGCGTCCTTGACGGACTTACTGCCTCTTAAGATCTCTATGATCAGATCGATCACATCGCACGCCTTGATCAGACCTTCCTGGACCTCGCTCTTTTCCTGCTCTTTCGCAAGGAGAGTCTTATATTTTCGTGTTGCCAGCTCAAACTGAAAATCAACATGATGTTCAATGATCTTTTTAAGACCCAGCGTCTCCGGGCGTCCGTCCGCCACTGCCAGCATGTTCACGCCGAAGGTGTCCTCCAGGCGGGTCTTCTTGTAGAGCATGTTTTTCAGGTTTTCCGCGTCCGCCCCTCTCTTTAACTCCAGAACGATACGGATGCCCTCCTTGGAGGACTGGTTGGAGATGTCCACGATATCCGTGGTCTTTTTTGTCTCAACAAGGTTTGCCACATCATTTAGGAACTTCCCGATGCCTGTTCCGATCATGGTGTAAGGGATCTCACTGATGACAAGCTGCTTTTTTCCGCCCTTTAACTCTTCCAGCTCCACCTTGCCCCGGATCTTGATCTTCCCCTGACCGGTCTCGTAGATGTCCAGAAGGTCGTCCTTATTGACCACGATGCCCCCGGTGGGGAAATCCGGTCCTTTGATATACTTCATGAGCTGCCTTGTGCTGATCTCGTCATTCTTCATATACGCCTTGACCGCGTCAATGACCTCTCCAAGATTGTGGGTAGGGATGCTGGTCGCCATACCGACCGCGATCCCCTCCGCGCCGTTTACAAGCAGGTTCGGGACCCGCATGGGAAGGACGAGAGGCTCTTTTTCCGTCTCGTCAAAATTCGGTCCAAAATCGATGACATCTTTATCCAGATCCGCCAGGCACACTTCCTGGGTAAATTTTGTAAGCCTTGCCTCAGTGTAACGCATTGCAGCAGCTCCGTCCCCTTCGATGGAGCCGAAGTTTCCGTGCCCGTCCACAAGCGTCTGTCCCTTCTTAAAATCCTGCGCCATGACCACCAGAGCCTCATAGATAGAGCTGTCTCCGTGAGGATGGTATTTACCCATGGTGTCTCCCACGATACGGGCGCATTTGCGGTATGGTTTGTCATAGCGGATGCCCAGCTCGTACATATCATAGAGAGTACGGCGCTGGACAGGCTTGAGCCCGTCCCTTACATCCGGCAGGGCGCGGGCAATGATCACGCTCATGGCGTAATCGATATATGATTTTTTCATAAGGTCCGAGTATTCTGTCCTTATGATCTGCGATTCACTGTTCATTTCTTATTCTCCTTCATCACTCTGCAGACCGTCTGGCACTTATCAAATGTCCAGCTCTGCCTCTGTGGCATTCTCATAGATGAACGCGCGCCTCGGCGGCACTTCCGTTCCCATGAGCATTTCCGTCACACTGGATGCCATCCTGGCGTCTTCGATCTCTACAAGCTTGAGAAGACGCCTTTCCGGGTCGAGCGTTGTCTCCCAGAGCTGTTCCGCGTCCATCTCACCGAGACCTTTGTATCTCTGAAGGGTAAACGGACCTTTGTGGGTCTTCCGATACTTGTCCAATGCTTTATCATCATAGAGGTATTCTTCCTCCCCGTTCTTCGGCATCGCCTTATAGAGAGGAGGCATGGCGATATACACGTGTCCCTCGTAGATCAGCTCCGGCATGAACCGGTAGAACAGAGTGAGGAGCAGTGTGGATATATGGGCGCCGTCCACGTCCGCGTCCGCCATGATGATGATCTTGTCATATCTTAATTTTGTGATATCAAAATCATTTCCATAGCCTTCTGAAAATCCGCAGCCAAAGGCATTGATCATCGTCTTAATCTCCGCATTGGCGAGAATCTTGTCAATGCTCGCCTTCTCCACGTTCAGGATCTTTCCCCGGATCGGAAGGATGGCCTGGAAATTCCGGTCTCTCGCTGTCTTGGCCGAGCCGCCGGCGGAATCTCCCTCTACAATAAAGATCTCACTTTTCTTAGGATCCCGGCTCTCACAGTTTGCCAGCTTTCCGTTGCTGTCAAATGAGTATTTCTGTTTGGTGAGCAGGTTGGTTTTCGCCTTCTCTTCCGTCTTCCTTATCTTTGCCGCTTTTTCCGCACTGGAGAGTACAGCCTTTAATGTATCAAGATTTCTGTCAAAAAATCGGACGATCTCATCGCCTGTCACCTTGCTCACAGCCTTCGCCGCATCCGGATTGTCCAGCTTTGTCTTGGTCTGTCCTTCGAACCTGGGATCCGGATGTTTGATGGACACAATAGCAGTCATGCCGTTTCGGATATCTGCCCCGGTGAAATTAGGATCCTTTTCTTTCAGGATACCCAGCTCTCTTGCATACTGGTTCATGACCGTGGTAAATGTGGTCTTAAATCCGGTCAGATGGGTGCCGCCCTCTGAATTGTAAATATTGTTACAGAATCCGAGCACGTTCTCATGGAATTCATTGACATACTGAAGCGCCACTTCCACCTCGATACCGTCCGCACTGCCTTTGAAATAGACCGGATCATGGAGCACCTCTTTTTTCTTGTTCAGATCACGGATAAATCCGATGATTCCTTCCGGCTCATGGTATACCACATGTTCCGGCTCTTCAAAGCGCTTGTCATCGAAAATAATGGTCAGCTCGGGATTTAAGTATGCAGTCTCGTGGAGTCGGCTCTTCACCTCTTCTGCCCGGAACTTTGTCTTCTCAAAGATCGTATCATCCGGGAGGAAATTCACCGTGGTCCCGGTCTTTCTTGTCTTTCCGATCTTCGGCAGCAGACCGTCCTCCAGCTCTACCACAGGGACACCTCTCTCGTAGCGGTCGTGGTGGATATATCCGCCTCTGCTGATCTTTACATCCATATAGGTAGAAAGTGCATTCACAACAGAAGAGCCAACGCCGTGCAGTCCTCCGCTTGTCTTATATGCAGAATCATCAAATTTTCCTCCTGCATGAAGCGTTGTGAACACAAGTCTTGCAGCGGACACTCCTTTCTGGTGCATGTCCACCGGGATGCCTCGTCCGTTATCCGTAACCGTGGCGGAACCGTCCTTTTCCAGGGTTACATGGATCTCCGAACAGTAACCAGCCAGATGCTCGTCCACTGAGTTATCCACGATCTCGTAGATCAGGTGGTTTAATCCTTTGGTCGATACACTTCCGATATACATACCGGGGCGTTTTCTGACTGCCTCCAGTCCTTCCAGCACCGCGATACTGCCTGCATCGTATGTATTGTTGCCTGACATTTGCATTCTCCTTCTTTATTTCCGCTGCCAGCGGGCCGGACAGACATGGCGGACGTCCGCTGGCCCGGCGCTGCCGGGGCAAAAGCCCACGTCAGATTCGCCGCGCGGAATATCGTTTCTTTTACACGCCCTGCATAAGCGCAGAGCATACCATTTCATACTATACCACCAGTCCTTGTGATTTGCAAACAAAAAAAACTGTATTCCCACCAGATATAGGCTGTATCACTCCAGGATCACATGCGCCAGAGTATCTGCCAGCACCTCCATGGCATTTCTCATCTCTTCTACTGTATTTGTCTGTGCTCCTGCCTCAACCAGAAGAGATTTGGGAAGCAGGTGGAGATTGTACCGGTATGCCCTCAGATAAATATGTCGCACAAACCCCGGATACAAACTTTCCGAGGCGAGCTGCATCTGAAGAGAAAAGGCAAGATTGTCCTGTATGTAAGGGTTATACAGATAATCAATGTCCCCGTTGGTGCGTGTCCGGCTTAAGCCGTTGAAATACATGATCTTCGCTGTGGGCTTCCCGTTGATCTCTGTCACCAGATGCGTTCCCTCTGCCACGCCGTCCCGGTGCAGGTCGATTGCCACCTCAAGAGTGGGATTTGCTTCTATAATAGGACGCACGGATGCCTCTGCATTTTCATATGCATTGCTCCGGTCGAGCTGCCCGTTGATAATGTCATATACCCCTGTGTCATGGATCGTCTCAATCCCCTTTTCATTTAAAAGCTCCGTGAGATAGTCTCCCATACCTACGATGCTGGTCGCCGGGTCCCCCGGTGTGGAATCTACAAATTCCTCCTGGGAGTGTGTATGGAAAATGATCACTTTCGGTCCTCCCGTAGTATTGTCGATCTTCATGCTCCTGCTCAAAAGGTCATCCGCATTTAACTGGTCAGGTCCAATCATGGTAGAACTGTCTACTGTATAGAAATTACTCAGGAGATAATCGAAATCCCTCAGCTTCTCAATGGACATATCAACAGTTGGTGCAGTCGGCTGTGCCGCAGCTTCTGCCGGGTCTGGCTCTCCGACAAGATTTCCGTTTTCATCCACTGCATTCTCATCATTCGCCTGCGCGTCCAAGATCCTTGCCAGAGTCTCCTCGTCTTCAATTGCAGGGCTGCTCCCTGCATGGTCTTCCGCATAGCTGACAATAGGGAGCCATGCAAGAGCTTTTTCTTCGACCCACTCCTGCATTCCCTTTCCGGGAGCCCGGTTCAGATAGGCAAGCCCCGGCATGTACATTTCTTCTGCGCCCGCAAGGATCTGATTCTGAAAATCATATCGCCAGCTTCCCCTGCTCCCGCCCGCCGCGATCCACACCACGCACGCGGTCAGGAGCAGGATGGGCGCAGCCGCCTTTGTCTGTCCGAATCTCTTAGTCCGTATATCTTCCATATCAAAAAGGCATCCCTTTCCTGTCTGTCTTTACTCCTGAAATTTTATGCCCGGCATCCCCCTGTTATGACGCTCATGTGAAAAGCATATTGATCGCCTCGGAAAGAGTATGGCTGATATGGTGGATCATCTCGTCCACATCCTTTGGCGTCACAAACATTCCATTCAAATGTGGCGAGATCAGTTCTCTTACAAACTCTTGCTTTTCTCCCGCATTGCAGGATCGAAGCTCCCTCCCCACTCCTTTCAGGAAAGCCGATGACTCCAGCGCCCGGATAAAGTTCTCCATCGTGTCATTTACAATGGTCGCCGCGTCTACAACCGTAGGGACACCGATGCCGATCACCGGTACGCCCAGCGACTCTTCCGTCATACCGATCCTGTGGTTTCCCACGCCTGAGCCGGGATGAATC
>CALWFS010000061.1 GCA_944377705.1 uncultured Mediterraneibacter sp.
AAGGCTCCATGAGCGTTCCCCCATTCGCCACTGCCTGAGTGATCAGCGCCATATGATACGGACTGACTGTTGTCTTTCCCTGTCCCATTGCCGTCATCATGATCTCTGAGACTTGTGACCCCTCGTCGAGTACAAAGGAGCTCTTCGTATAGTCCAGAACGCCTGGCAGGGCGGAATTAAAGAGCAGATCCTCCGCAGTCTCTCTGTATTTTGCCAGATCCAGCGACAGTCCGATGTTCGCAAAGGAGGAATTACAGGAATTAGCAAATGAACTTCTCAAGTCCTCAAAGCCGTGAACCGTATTGTCAAAACAGGGGATTGTTGTATTCCCCACTGTGATAGAACCCGTACAATCGTAGGTGTAGGACTGATAGTCACTATTCTGCTGCATAAAGGCAAGAGTCGTAATGATCTTGAATACTGACCCCGGAGCATACGATCCGTTTGTCGCCCTGTTCAATAGAGGGCTGTTTTCCTCATCTGTGTTCAGAACCTCCCAGTCAGCGGCAATATTGTTTGGATCATAGTCCGGCTTTGATACCATGGTAAGGATCTTTCCCGTATCTGCTTCCATGACTACAACTGCCCCTTTGTTATCTCCGAGCGCCTCATACGCCGCCTGCTGGAGATCCGCATCCAGGGTAGTCACGACAGTATCTCCCTGGTTCTTTGTTCCGTTAAACTCGTTTTGTATCTTCTCCACAAAAAACGCATTCGAAGTAAGAAGTTCAAAATTCTCCACAGATTCCAGTCCGGTCTTTCCAAGGTCTGTATCACTGTATCCGACTACATGGGCAAAAAGAGAGCCGTACGGATAAACTCTCGTCTCCGTGCCGTCTTCCGCGACATCTGTCTGCGCCAGCACATTGCCGTTTCTGTCAGTTATACTGCCCCGGACTACCTTCTTTGCGAATGCATCCTGTCTCTGGTTATACGGGCTGTTGACGAAGGTATCTGCCCGCGCGATCGTGAAATAGACCAGGTATCCCATGAGTGCGATAAACAGAATCACAAAGAAATATGTGATCCAGGCAAATTCTTTATTTTGCGCGCGCTCTCGGCTTTTTGCGCGTCCTCTGTCTGGGGACTTCCTCGAATCTCGGTTCGTTCTTCGCCGCTTTTCGGGGCGCTGTTCTTCCCATGCCATTTCTCGACTGCCTTTCTTTCTTAAGCTTTTCCTGTTCCAGCTTCTCTTCTTCATCCTCCCTCAGTATATACAGCCCCTGTATGATGCCGAACATGATCATCGTGCTTAATACAGAGCTTCCGCCGTAGCTGACAAAGGGAAGGGTCATTCCCGTGGACGGTATGAATTTCGTCACGCCTCCGATCTGGAGGAATACCTGGAAAATATAACATGTCCCAAGTCCGAGAGCGACCAGCTTATAGAAATAATTGTGCAGTTCCATTGCGATATTTAAGAACATCACATAACAGCTCACGCAGATCAAAATGAGACACAGCGCGTAGATCACGCCCATTTCTTCCGTGATAGCGGAAAAAATGAAATCTGTCTCTGATACAGGTATCGTATCCGGCTGTCCCTGAAACAGACCTGTACCGAACCAGCTTCCCGTTCCGATCGCAAACAGTGACTGGGCTACCTGATATCCGCTGTCCCCGTAGGAAGCGATCGGATCCTGCCACGCCTCCACTCTCACCCGGATATGGGAAAAGAGTTGATATCCTGCCACAGCGGCAAGGACACCTGCTCCAAGTCCCGCGATGGCATACAATGGCTGTCTTGCTGCCACATACAGCATGACCAGATACACTACAAAAAAGATGAGTGCAGCTCCCAGATCCGTTGACAAAACGAGTATGAGCACATGGGCTGCCGCGATCGCCGTGGTAATGACAACATTCTTAAATTCCTTTGATCTATTCAGACTTGCAGCCACAAAAAATACAAACAGAATCTTTACAAATTCTGAGGGCTGGATATTAAATCCGAAAATCTCAAACCCCAGCTTCGCGCCGCCTGATGTCTGCGCAAATACTGCTACGACAAGAAGGGCTGCTCCGCCCGCTCCGGCGTAGATGTAAGTCCACTTGTCCAAAAAGGTCAGCTTCCTTATGAGCACCGGGACGATCAGCCCGAAGATTACGCCGAGTACAACAAAGATGAGCTGCCTGATCGCTGTTCCGTAAGGCGAGTCATTGTCAGAAGACAGCCTTGTGATCATGATCATCCCAGCAGTTATGAGCATGCACATATTATTGACGACCAGCCTGGATACATTCGGATAGATCAGATTGTACAGCAGGATCACCCCGAGGAGCACGACCGCCAGTGCCGCATAGATAAACAGGACCCGGATATCCTCCGTGGCAAGGAACATTGTAAAAAATGCCGCAAACTGGAGCAGAAACAAGAGAACGTCCTGCCGGATCAGCACTTTTTTCTCCTCGTCCTCATAATTTCTCGCAAAAATTGAGAAGCAGGAAAACGTATATGCGGCCATCAGGATGATGATAAGATATTTCGATAGTTGTATGATGATATTTGCCATGTTACCCCCTGTTATGATACCCCTCGCCTGAAATGTCCCTGTGTATATTCAAAATCCGGCACGGAAGGAGAGCTTTCGCCGAGGAACGCTTCTCTCACCAGATTCAGGATTTTCCGGGTCTGCTCCTTTGTCTCAATACTGAACTGAAGCCGGAGCATCCCGGGAGTCAGCCTGCGGATCTCCTCTCTCTGCATCCCCAGATACAGGGGCAGAGCATTATAAATGACATTGTAACAGTAAGTGCACTGGTTCTTTACAGGAAAGCGGCTGCCAAGCCGATCCGTAAGGAACGTCATTCCCGGGATATGCGTACATCTGCTCGATGTCTTTACAACGCACTGGGCTGATATCATAACCGGGAGATAGCCATAGATTGTCAACTCCCCGCCGCTGATACCCAGGATGTTAAGTTCACGAGCGTTTAATTCCTGGGGTGCGCTGAATCCGGAAACTCCGAGCCTGTTCCAGAACACTTTTCCATAGCGGTTAAACACATATAGATTATGGTCCAGATTGATCTTTTTGTCAAACCCCTCTTCCATCAGCATTTGATACTGCTCGTAATTCCGGATCAGCACACCGTCTGCCCCCAGCTGTTCTACTGTCCTGTATATCCCGCCGTGTTTCGGATCCCCTGGATTTTCCCTGCGGAAGATCCACGGCAGGGCGGCAAAAACCTCTGCACCCGCGCCCGATATATCTCTTAAGGTCTGTTTTATTTTTTCGCTGCTGCAGAATTTTTCAGCAAGTTCCAGTTCCACATAAACACGGCGGAAAGTCCCCGGATCCTGCACCACTGCATCTCTTACTGCCAGAAGCTGGTCTTCTGTTTCTGCTATGGCGGAAAACACAGGGGACCAGCTCCCGGATATCTTTTCATCAGACCATACCGGGCTAACCTGTCCGCCGGGCACGGACCGTACAGAATCGCTGATAACTGCTTTTTTCAGTCCTTCCAGCGCGTCCCTTCTCAGCCTGTTTAGCAGCTGAACAGGCATAAAAACATCCGCATCCATGTGGATATCCAGTTCCCGAAAACAGAACTCTGTATTTCCCGTTTTCATAATCTGGACGCGGACTCGCTCCTCCTCCAGCGGACGGTTCTGCGCTTTCTGGGCATCCTCATCTGTCTTCGCTGTATACGAAATGACTCTTCCTGCCGTTTCTATTCCGTTCAATGCGGGACACCATACAGTGAGCATGGCAGGCGCTGCTTTCTTCAGGGTCAGCCGCCCGCTGATCTCTATTTGAAGCGTCTTCTCTGCATATGTCCCGCGGAGATTACGGATCAGAGTTTCATTTCTCATCCGTTTCAACACGATTCCCGGTGACAGACGCACCCCTTTCTGAATAAGGAAAGACAGCTTCTCACCTTTTTTCACCTCACTGCCGGCAGTGTAATTGCCCTTGCCGCCGGTAATATCGATCACGTCTCCCGGACGGATATCCGTAAGCGCTGTACATTGGAGCTCCCGCCCTTTCTGTGACCGGACTTTCAACGCCGGAACTCCTGTATGGCTGGGACGGTCCAGAGCAATCAGCTCCCGCCCGTTATGACTTTTATAATACCCCTCTGAGAAACCGCCCCTGTTATACAGGTCCATGAGCATTTCCCGGTCCTCAGGCTGTACTTTAAACCCGGCGCGTCCCTTTTCCAGATAAAGGTCTGTATATTTTCGGTACATGGAAGTAACCCCTGCCACATACTCTGGTTTCTTCATGCGCCCTTCGATTTTAAAAGAATCGATCCCCGCATCCACAAGATCTGGTATGATCTCCAGAGTGCAGATATCCTTTGGGCTCAGAAAATATTTCTTTTTTCCATTTATAGTGTAAGGCAGTCTGCACGGCTGAGCGCACTGCCCTCTGTTTCCGCTCCTTCCTCCGATCATGCTGCTCAGCAGACACTGCCCTGAATAACAGTAGCAGAGGGCTCCGTGTACAAAACATTCGATCTCCAGTCCCGTCTCCTCGCGGATCTGCCGTATCTCTCCGAGAGACAGCTCGCGTGCCGGGACGACGCGCGTGACTCCCTGTTTTTCCAGAAATCTTGCGCCGTAAGAGCCTGTCACTGTCATCTGTGTGCTGGCATGAATATCCAGTCCCGGGAAAACCTCCCTTATATACTCCATGACTCCAGCATCCTGGACAATGACCGCATCCAGTCCCGCCTCATAAAGCGGCGCCAGATAATCATAAAGTTCGTCTATCTCATGATCCTTAAGCAGCGTATTCACAGTCAGATAGAATTTCCGTCCGAAAAGATGCGACTCTCCAATCGCACGGATCAGCCCCTCCTGTGTGAAATTATCTGCGAAAGCCCTCGCGCCGAACCTGGATCCCCCGGCATATACCGCGTCCGCCCCGGCGCTGAGCGCCGCCCGGAAGGACTCATAAGATCCTGCCGGGGCAAGGATCTCAACATTCCGGCCCGGAGCACATTCTCCACCCATATGTGTCCTGTCTTTTATTGTCATATCTATGATAAATCCTTTCTGACGAAAAATATTTCTGTAATGAAATGGGCTGTCTATCCTGACAGCCCTCTTTTCGTCATCTTTTCCGGTAACTTTTCACAATCGTATCGTCAACGCTTATCTTCTCCGGTTTTTCATCTCTGTTTCCAGTTTTACGATCTGCATCTGAAGATCATTATTCTCCTCTTTCATTTTTGCAAGCTCTTTCTCTGCATTCTCCAACTTGATCTGTGCAGAGATGAGTTCGTGCTTCAGATCGTACATTTCTTTATCCTTCAGTTCGATATCACTTTCCAGGGAATCTCCCTGTTTCTTTGCCTTAAAATAATCGTCTGCGATATTCAGGGCGAGAAGTACATTCCTTGTGTCAGCGCTCTGCTTTCTGTATCCCTCGCTGTTCGCGCACTCTGTGATCTTGTGGTTCAGATAGGAGGATACTTTCTGCAGGTATTCTTCGCCTTCAAATCCACTCAGAGTATATACCTTTCCCCCGATCAATACTTCTGTAAAATGTTTTGCTGAACTCATAGCTTCCTCCTCGCGTTTCTTACCTGTCTATTATAAACGATTTACTGGCAAAAACCAACAGTTTTTTCGAATATTCCATCGAAAGCACACCTACTCTGCCTGGGGCATAGGAATCCCTAAATGACTGTATGCCAGATCTGTCACAACTCTTCCTCTCGGCGTGCGCTGGATGAATCCATTCTTTAACAGATACGGCTCATATACATCCTCCAGGGTCCCCGCATCTTCAGAGATCGACGCCGCAAGAGTATCAAGACCGACAGGACCGCCCTGGAATTTTTCTATCATAGTGAGCAGGATACTCCTGTCAATGTGGTCGAGTCCGTATTTGTCTACGTCCAGAAGGTCCAGGGCATAATCCGCTACTTTTTTTGTAATCTTCCCATCATATTTTACCTGGGCAAAATCACGCACTCTCTTTAAGAGCCGGTTTGCCAGCCTTGGCGTGCCGCGTGATCTTCGGGCAAGCTCCAGAGCGCCTTCTTCCTCAATCTCCACATCCAGCACCTTGGCTGACCTTAAGATAATGGTCTTAAGCTCCTCATCCGTGTAGAATTCCAGCCTGTTCACAACGCCAAATCGGTCCCTGAGCGGCGCGGTCAGCATACCGGCGCGAGTCGTGGCTCCGACCAGCGTAAACCTCGGAAGGTTCAGACGGATGGACCGTGCCCCAGCGCCTTTGCCGATCATAATATCAATAGCATAATCTTCCATAGCCGGATACAGCACTTCCTCTACCTGGCGGTTCAGTCGGTGGATCTCATCCACAAAAAGAACGTCATGTTCCTGGAGGCTGTTCAGGATTGCCGCCATCTCACCGGGCTTCTCGATCGCCGGACCAGAGGTTACCTTCATATGAACTCCCATCTCATTGGCAATGATGCCGGCAAGAGTCGTCTTCCCGAGACCCGGAGGACCGTAAAACAGTACATGGTCCAATGCCTCGTTTCTCGCCTTTGCTGCTTCGATATAGACCTTGAGCGTCTGCTTTGCCTTCTCCTGCCCGATATATTCTGTCAAAAGCTGAGGGCGCAGTTCTCCCTCGATCTTAATATCCTCTTCCAGATTTTCAGTTGTAATGATTCGTTTTCCCATGATCCTATCCGTATTCCCTTCACAAGGCTAAAAAAGATATTTCAAAGCCTCTTTCAATATATCCTCTACTGTGGAACATCCCGGGGATGTTTTCTTCACAGCGCGCAGACTCTCCGAGCTGCCGTATCCCAGGGCAACCAGTGCCTGAACAGCCTCTGACTGCATATCACTGTCCTCGGCAGATGCAAATGCTCCGTCTTCATTTCCATGAGCGGCATGTTCCAGCATATTCTCGATATCTACCTTATCTCTCAGCTCAACAATCAGCTTTTCCGCGGTTTTCTTTCCGATTCCAGGCGCGGCTGAAATAGCCTTGGCATCACCCGACATGATCGCAAAGCGCAGTTCATCCGGGCTCATACTCGACAAAATATTCAGCCCTCCCTTTGGTCCGATACCGCTCACGCCGATGACCAGCTTAAATATCTCCAGATCATCTCGTGTCAGAAAGCCAAAGAGCTGCATGGCATCTTCCTTTACATTCAGATAGGTATACAGCTTTACCATACTGCCGATCTCCGGCAGCAGCGCCATCGCCTGCTGTGGCATATACACGCCATATCCTACCCCTCCTACATCTATGACTGCCTTCTGCTCTTCTATGGCCGCAAGTTCTCCTCTTACATATGAGATCATTTTTCTCTCTTCCTTTTCTTAAAATCTAACATCCCGGACACGTTTGAGCACCTCTCTGCTTGTGATTCCGATCAGCGCCCCTGTAATCACTCCGGCAATGAGAAGGAAAGGCAGATAATAACCGACCTGATACGTCTCTACAACAATCGCCGCAATGATGAGCTGTCCCAGATTGTGGCTTGCCCCGCCGGCAATGCTCACTCCAATAACGCTCAAAGTCTTTTTGGTCTTTAAAACATTCATAACCATGAGGCTGAAAACAGCGCCCGCAAGGCTGTACAGTATGCTGAACAGATTTCCGAAAATAAAACCTGCCAGGACCACGCGAGTCACAGATAAGAGCAGCGCTTCCTTAAAGTCTGTCTTATACAGGACAATAACGATCACAAGATTGGCAAGACCAAGCTTTGCGCCCGGAATGCCCAAATTAACAGGTATCAGTGTCTCAACATAGCTGAAGATCAGCGTGAGTGCCGTCAATACCCCGAAATAAGCTGCTCTGTTTTTCAATCTCTTTCCCTTTCCCGACAAAACCGGACGCCGGCGCGGGATCATTCCCCGTTGATCCTCTTACCGGGCAATGCCATCCACTCCACTGGATTCCCCGTTTTCTATCGAAACAACGACCTGATTCGGAAGGCAGATAATACTCTCGCCATCTCTGCTGATGCCCTGGTGGTTTACACAGACCTGATCCGGGCAGTCAGCCCACTCCATCCGCGCATATCCGCCGCGGATTTCCAGACGGTTCGTATCATTGATCTCCACGATCCGGTCTTCATCCAGGCTGTAAGTGCCGTACAAGTCCCCGTCAACAGTAATGCTGACAACAGCTTGATCCCCTGTCTTCCTAAACATCTGGAAACAAAGCAAAATGGCAGCCGCTGCCAGAATGCCCGCCGCCAGAAACCAGTCATTTCTCTTCATACCCATACCTCTTCACTTTCAATATCATAGCACATGGATTTTTATTGTGCAACCACATGTTCGATTGTATGTTCGGGGATATAGTTGTGCTGTAAGGGAAAAGCAGCTATAATATCCTCATGGTTCACGCCGCGCTTGTCGCGCGTCCGGAAAGGAGTACACAGTGTGTTAAAGATAAAATACAGGACCAGCACAGGAGCACGCCTTGCATCGCTTTTTCTAATATTATCACTCTCAGCATTATCATGCGGGGGATGCAGCACGCCCCTTGAGTCAGAATCCCTGACAATGACCGGAACCTACTTTGATACAGTAGTACAGGTCGAAGCCTGGGGCGCTGACCGGGAGACTCTTGATCACTGCGAAGAGCTCTGTTCATATTATGAAAATCTCCTCAGTCCATCCGTTGAAGAAAGCGAAGTCTATAAAATCAACCAGTCAAACGGCACCCCTGTGACTGTCTCCAGTGAAACAGCCGAACTTTTGCGCCTTGGAATACACTACGGCGAACTTTCCGGCGGAAAATTCGATATTACGATAGCGTCTGCCTCTGATCTATGGGAGTTCAGTGACAATAAAGACGGGGAGCTCCCTGTACCTCAGACATTGGAAGAAGCTGTCAGCCACATTGACTACCGATGTGTAAAAATAGAGGGGAATACTGTCACTTTAACGGATCCGGAAGCAAAGATCGATCTGGGAGGGATTGCGAAGGGGTATATTGCCGACCGGTTGAAAGATTATCTCAGCGGCGCCGGTGTCCGCCATGCCTTGATCAACCTCGGAGGAAACGTGCTGACCCTCGGCGGCCGCTATGACGGCTCAGACTTCCGCATCGGCATACAAAAACCATTCTCAGAGGACGGAACTCTTCTTGGGACTGTATCTGTATCGGACAGATCTGTCGTTTCATCCGGAGATTACGAGAGATATTTTGAAAAGGACGGCATAATCTTTCATCATATTCTGGACCCGGACACCGGATATCCGGTAAATAATGACCTGGACCAGGTGACCATCATTTCTGACCGGTCCGTGGATGGGGATGCACTGAGCACAACCTGTTATGTCCTTGGACTAAATGACGGGATGGAGCTGATCCGGGGCCTGGAAGGCGTGGAAGCAGTATTTGTGACAAAAGACGGGGAGCTGCATACGAGCAGCTCCCGGATCGATCTTATATTATAGCTCCGCCCGAATGACTTTTCTCGGGCATTTCTCTGCGCACATCCCGCAGTTTGTACATTTTTCAACATCAATATGCGCGAGAAAATTGTTGACTGTTATTGCGCCCGTCTCGCAGTTTTTCTCACAGAGACGGCACCCGATACATCCTGCCTGACATACATCCATAAGCGCCCTTCCCTTTTCATTGGAGTTACACTGTACAAATGTCCTCTGCCTGTAAGGGATCAGCTCAATCAAATGCTTCGGACAGGCGGAAATACATTTTCCGCATGCTTTGCATGACTCTTTATCTACTTTTGCGATTCCATCTGTAATATGGATCGCGTCAAATGGGCACGCCTCGACACATGAACCGTATCCCAGACATCCGTAGGCACAGCCCTTTGCTCCGCCATCCTGCATCTGGCTTGCCATGACACAGTCTCTAATACCATAATATTCATATTCTGTCTTTGTCTTTTCGCAAGTTCCCGAACATTTGACAAAAGCAGTCATTCGTTCTTTTGCGGCAGCGTCCACACCCATGATCTTTCCGATTTTCCCGGCCACAGGCGCTCCGCCCACCGGGCAGCCGCCCACTTCCGCTTCCCCCTTTACGATCGCCGCAGCCAGTCCGGAACAGCCTGCATATCCGCAGCCCCCGCAGTTATTTCCCGGAAGTACTTCCAGGATGGCTTCTTCTCTGTCGTCCACATCCACGGCAAATTTCTTTCCCGAGGCCCCGAGGAAAATACCGATAAATAATCCCGTGCCGCCTACGATCACAGCTGCCAATATAATTCCTGTCACGCCCATCCTATCATCCTCCTATATCAGTCCTGAGAATCCGAAGAACGCGATCGCCATCAGCCCTGCTGTCACCAGCACAATCGGCGTCCC
>CALWFS010000062.1 GCA_944377705.1 uncultured Mediterraneibacter sp.
GGAGCGTACATTATGCTGAGATCATACATTGCATTTGACATTGAGACAACAGGGCTGAACCCCATGGAAAATGAGATCATAGAAATCGGGGCGCTGAAAGTGCGGGATGGCAGAGTTGCGGAACGGTTTATGGAATTCATCCATCCCATTGCGCCCATCTCCCCGATGATTACAGGGCTTACCGGGATCACGAATGAAATGGTGGCGGACGCGAGATCCCGCAGCCAGGTGGTATCTGACTTTCTGGATTTCTGCGGGGAGGACATTCTTGTGGGACACAATGTGATCTTTGATTACAGTTTTGTGAAGTGCAGCGCTGTGCAGGACGGGCTTTCATTTGAAAAGATGGGGATCGACACTTTAAAGATCGCCAAAAAAGTGCACGCTGACCTGGACTCAAAAAGCCTGGGCAGCCTGTGCGATCACTATCATATAGAGAACAAAGCCGCGCACCGCGCCTATCATGACGCGCTCGCCACGGCAAAGCTTTACCAGACGCTGGCGCACTATTTTGAAACAGAAGATCCCAAGCTCTTTAAACCCGTGCAGCTTACATATAAAGTCAAAAAACCTCAGCCTGCCACGCCGAAACAGATTTCTTTTCTGACAAGCCTGATCCAGAAACGGGGCGTAAAAATGGAATGGGATCCAAAGACACTGACAAGGAGCGAGGCATCCCGGATGATCGACGAACTGCTGAAAGGATAAGCATTCCTCTTTTTAAGAACCCGGTACTTTTTTGGTACTTTTCTTGATTTTATATTATTGCCGTGTTATACTAGCAGACGCTGCAGACCCGTCTAAAAACAAGGTCTTTTAAGGTCTGCCGCCGATTCCCAGCGTAAAGGGAAGACAGAAAAGCCTTCCGCCGGAAGCCTTTCCTGTCCGCTTAGGCGCGTGTGTTCGAGACCTTCCACACGTAAAACAAAACTAAAGGAGAATCGAAAAATGAAAGTATTCAAACACCTCAATGTGCTTTTCATGGCACAGGCGGCGATGATCGCCGCGATCTACGTAGTCGTGACACTGCTTGTCGCACCTTTCGCATACGGAGAGGTACAGGTCCGTTTATCTGAGGCTCTGACCATCCTTCCGGTATTTACCCCAGCCGCGATCCCAGGATTATTTATCGGATGCCTTATCAGCAATATCCTCGGCGGATGCATCCTGCCGGATATCATTTTCGGAAGTCTTGCGACCCTGATCGGCGCGGTATTTACATGGATGCTGCGCAACAGAAGCAAATATCTGGCTCCCCTCCCGCCGATCATCGCAAATGTGCTCATCGTGCCTTTTGTGCTGAAGTACGGATACATGGTGCCCCTGCCCATCCCGTTCATGATGCTGACCGTAGGTATCGGGGAAGTGATTTCCTGCGCAGTGCTCGGACTGATCCTGCACGCCGCGCTCAGCAGATATAAAGGGCTGATCTTCCGCAGGACAGCGCAGTAAAAAATATAAATACGCTGAAAAACAGCCGGCCGGAGAAGAAAATACTTCCTCTCCGGCTGGTTCTTTTTATAAATCTTTTACCGAATATATCCGATAAATACATTTCCACCGCTCTGCACCATGGTTTCCATCTCATTGATTCCCACAGTGTTCACCGTGCCGCTGTCCGGGTCAATGTAAGTGATATCTGTCGTGCTGTATCCGGTGATCAGCACCGCGTGGTCCGCTGACGTGAGCGCAATCAGCGGGCATCCCCTGTTGACGACATAGAGCACCTGATCCAGAGTGCACCCGGTCAGATCAACCTGCTGCGCGTCGTATGATTCCATATATCGTTCGCATGCTTCCAGAGATGTCTCCTCTCCCCCTTTTGCGAATGCAGCGGCGTCTGTCGAATGCACCAGATCCCGGTTGCCCTTCTCCCAGACATAAGCCTGATCCGAAGAGACTACGACTCCTGATACCTTTTCTGCTTTCTGAACTGCGTCTCCCGCGCTTTCACATACAGCATCAAGGCGTCCCATGCCATATACATAGAACTTCCCGGCGTTCTCATCACTTTCAAAAGTAAGCTCCAGAGGCTCTCTCTCGGATACCAGATCCGCTTTCGCCAGCGCCGGCTCTGCATCTCCTATCCCGTCTGCAAATGTCAGCCTGATCTCTCTCCCGGCAATCTCCGTACTGTACGTCTCCAGGGTCAGCTTTGTGTTCTGCCGTTCTTCATTATTGGTCACATACTCCGGAGACGCCGCAATATACCGATCCCCATCCTTCTGTACACGCCCAAGCGTAAGCAGGTTTCCTTCAATGACTATATCTGTGATATACAGTCCCTGATCCGTAAATGCATACTTTGCTTTTTCTTTGTTATCCGAATCCCGGATCTCCACCTCATACATGGGCGTGATCTCTCCGCCGGTGAGGGATGTCCCGGCATCCTCAGAATGACATTTCCCATACACAAAGTCACTGTTTACAAATCCAAGGGGACGTACAGTCTCTCCATCTGCCGCTTCCACCGTATATCCCTCTCCGCTCTGCAGATTCAGTACCTGTATCCCATTGACTCCGTCCTCCTGGTCAGAGGATGTCTGATAGGCAATCCTGCTGCCATCCCCTGACAGAGTATACTGGTCTTCCGTAAGTCCCTCCGCAAGCACTGTCTGCTCTTCGGCCCCGAGCTCCGTCTGGTAAAGCGTCCCGCCGGCAAGCACATAAAGCATATCCTGCACCTGAGAATAATATACCATTTTCCCCAGCTCTTCCTCCGCTGCTCCAGGTGACTTGGCACTGGAGATAAATGCCTTCTCCTCAACAACAGACTGCGCGCTGTCATAATAATAGATCGCGGCGCCTACCTGCCCTTCATGAATCCCCCGGTTCATATATCCATAGACCGCAAAGGCAAGATTCCCTTTGTCATCCATGCTGATAATGCGCACTGTGTGGCTGCGGTTCCTGCTCCGCGCGTCTGATCCTTCCTGGCTGTCGAAGCTGAATACTTCTGTCAGCTCAGAGCTTTCCACATCGAAGAGCCAGAGATGATCTGCCTGTACAAAAGCTGCGGCAGTCCCATCCTTGTTCTCCTCATACTGTATATCTTCAGGAGCGATCCCGAACAGGATGCCGTCATCGTCAAAGGACTCTGCGCCGCCGTCAAAGACCTTCTCCATCTCTCTGTTATAATCCAGCAGATATACCGTTCCCTCCACATACCGGATCCGGAAAAATTCTGTGATATTATACAGTTTATTCTCCCCGCTGTCATCGGTACATGCCGCCTGATATTTTGCAAGAAGGGATGTGTATACGGAATTGCATTCCTTAATATCCCACTCCACATCACCCAGCACCTGGGGCTTTAAGTCACCCCAGAGGATGTGGGTGATATCTGAATGGATGTTCACTGTCTGATAGGTGGTATTATCACTCTCTTCACCGGGTTCCAGATACACACCCAGCTCCGCCGACTCATCTCCGGCGATGGCCTTTGCATGGAAGTCCTGCGCAAAGGCAAGACACTCTGCCGCCGCCAGGTCATCGGGCAGGATGATCCTCGTGTAATAGCTGATCGTCTGATCCGCATTCGTATCAAGGATCACCTTCAGGACCGCCTCTTGCAGCGGCCCGGAAAGCGCATCGCCGATCCCAAGCGATACTGTCTCCCCCTCTGCCGGAAGCTGTGCCTTTCCTTCTTTATATTTCTCACTTCCGTCCATTGAATACACTTCATAGCGAATACCGCTGACAGAGCCGCTTCCCTCTTCCAGGCTCATAGTCAGAGCTCCATCCTCCCCAAGCGGTATGATCGTATCACGCATTGACGGGATCTCCATCTCCTCCACATACCCGAAAAGTGTATTTACCTGTTTGTCGTCTAAGAGAAACGAGATCCTCGGAAGCGACGGAGCTCCCATATCTATGATCTCATCCCCTGTTCCCCTGTTTATCACCAAACTGCTGATCACCAGCGCCACAGCAAATATGACCAGCAGCACTCCTGCTTTGATAAGCTTTCTTTTCATCCTTATCGATTCTCCCCTTTATGATCCAAAAGCCTCCCCAGCGTGGGGGCCGCTCCCAGAAACTCTATGCATTTTTTGATCTCTTCTGCCGCTTTCTGATCTTTTCTGCCGGTTTTTACCGCCCTGATCAAAATATTCTTCGGCGTGTGCTCCATGTCGATAAACTCCAGCACCTGAGTCTCATACCCTTCCCTCTCCAGATATTTTGCACGGAGCCCGTCCGTGGCCAGCGCGGCAAACCGCTCGCGCAGTAACCCGTAATCCATGACAGGCGTCAGGTCTGCGGCACATTCTCCCCTCTTCACTCTGCCGCCGTCTGCGAACTGTGCATTCAGCTCATGCTGACAGCAGGGGACAGTGAGAATCACATCCGCGCCCCAGCTCACCGCTTTCGCCAGTGCGTAGTCAGTCGCTGTATCGCAGGCATGGAGGGTGACGACCATATCCACCCGGTCCACCCCGTCATAATCCGCGATATCTCCCACGAGAAATGTGAGTTTGTCATAGCCGTATTTTTCCGCCAGTCTCCCGCAGTGGCCGATCACATCTTGCTTCAGATCCAGCCCGATAATCCGGATGTCATATCCTCTCAGCTCGTGAAGATAGTGATACATGGCGAATGTGAGATAGGATTTCCCGCACCCAAAATCCAGAATCGTAAGCTCCCGTCCTCTCTCCAGCCTGGGAAGGATGTCTTCGATAAATTCCAGGAAGCGGTTGATCTGACGGAATTTATCTGTCTTTGTCCGCACGATCTTCCCGTCCTCTGTCATAACTCCCAGGTCTTTCAGGAATGGAACCGGCGTCCCCTCATCCAGGATATAGCGCTTCTTCCGGTTATGCGATCGGTCCGCAGGCGCGGCTTCCTTCTGTCTTCTCCTGCGCCGGACCGTAACCTTTCCTTTTTTACTCACAAGCACCGTACACTCTTCCCGCACTGTCTCAAGCTGCATCTGTCCGAACCGTTCCATATATCCCGCGATCTTCCGGCAGGCGTCTTCACCTTTCAGATTCTCGTGAAATGCCTGTGTCTTTGTAAAAGATTCGATCTGAAAAAACAGTTCCCCCTTTTTTTCAAGAGGGCGCACCCTAATCTTTATTATACCCGTCTTGTCCCGCGGATTGCTTATGATCCCGCGGATAAAATCTATATTAAGGATTTCCGGCAGAAGCCGTAATATTTCATCCATACAGATAAACTCCATTCCGGCAGTAATTGACCGCCTTTTTTCTAATCATTGTAAAACAAAAGCATTCGCCATGCAAGAAAAAGACACTGACAGCGGCTTATATCGGCCTGCCGCTGACAGTGTCCCCCTTTCTCTCATACTCTTTCCTTTTTTCCCTCTACAAGAAAGCCCTTCTCCTTCAGCATTTCTCCGATCATATCCAGTGTCTCTTTGCTGTCCGCCTCCACAGTATGATAATGATATCCTGAAGTAATATTTTTCAGCGGACTCGACTTTCCGCTTTTCAGATCCCGGATAAAGTCCGCCACCTTCCGCCTGGAAGTGATATTCAGCTCCGCCTCCATGCGGCCGTATACCCTGTGGTTCACCATTACATTGCGCACGCATCCGCCCAGGTCTACGATGGAATTAAGTTCCTCTTCCACCTGCTCGTCCGTATGTTTCACCTTGAAGACCCGGCTGACCGTGACTGGCTCACTTATGATATATCCCCGGTTGGTGGACATAATATCATGCCCCGCCGCCCGGATCAGCGCAATATCCTGCACGATCACCTGCCGGCTCACATCATAGGCTGCTGCCAGGCTTTTCCCTGACACAGGAGTCCTGCTCTCTCTGATCTGTTTTATGATCGCATCCCTTCTCTCGGAACCTGTCATCTGTCTGCCTCCTTCCGGAAATATACGGCTCCTTCGCCTCTTCTATACAGCATGAAGGTTTTTCATGGAAATGTCAAGTATAGGAGCGGAATGTGTCAGTGCCCCGCTTGAAATATAGTCCACCCCGATCTCAGCCAATCCGGCGATATTTTCTCTTGTCACATTGCCCGAGCATTCTGTCTCAGCCCGTCCGTCGATGATCCGTACTGCCTCTCTCATGTCTTCCGGGGCCATATTGTCAAGCATGATAATATCCGCGCCTGCTTCCACAGCCTCCCGGACCATATCCAGATCCTCCACTTCGATCTCGATCTTCCTCACAAAAGGCGCGTACTCTTTTGCCATCTTTACTGCCTGCACGACTCCCCCGGCCGCGCCGATATGATTGTCCTTTAACAGCACGCCGTCGGACAGATTATACCTGTGATTGTATCCGCCCCCCACGCGGACTGCATATTTCTCAAAGATCCTCATGTTCGGTGTCGTCTTCCTTGTATCCAGAAGCTTGATCCCTGTGCCGTTAAGAAGCGCTGCCACTGAGTGGGTATAAGTCGCAATGCCGCTCATCCTCTGGAGGAAATTAAGCGCCACCCGCTCCCCTGAGAGGAGTACGCGGATATCCCCGGCAACTCTGCCCATGAGCTGCCCCTTCTTCACCTGGTCACCATCCTTGCAGAAAAACTCAGCCTCAGTCTCACTGTCCAGGAGCTGGAATACTCTCCGGAATACGTCAAGCCCTGCGATAATGCCGTCCTCCTTGCAGATCAGATCCACTTCTCCGCGGACCGCCTCCTTTATCACCGCGTTCATGCTCACATCCTCGCTCGATATATCTTCCTTCAGCGCCGCCAGGATCAGGTGGTCTGCCTGAAGCGTCATTGTGATCTTATTCATGCTATATCCTCTCCTTCATGTACGAAATCTGAAACTGACCAGCCTCTGTCCCGGCAGATCTTATCTGCTGCCCTGCGGGCAAACACAAGGCTCTCCAGAAGGGAATTGCTGGCAAGACGGTTTGCGCCGTGCACGCCGTTGCAGCTCGTCTCCCCCGCGGCATACAGATGTTCCATAGATGTTCTGCTGTCGCTGTCCACCCAGATGCCGCCCATGAAGTAATGCTGCGCGGGCACAACCGGGATGGATTCCTTTGTGACGTCATACCCTTCTTCCAGGCAGTGCTGATAAATATTCGGGAAGTGTTTCAGGATCTTTTCTTTATCCATCCTTTTCATAGACAGCCAGACGTGATCCGTACCATCCTTTTTCATCTGTTCCCGGATCGCCGCGGTCACCACGTCGCGGGGCAGGAGCTCATTGACGAATCTCCCGCCATTTTTATTGAGAAGGACCGCTCCTTCGCCGCGCACGGACTCTGAGATGAGGAATCTCCTCCCCGGCTTTTTCGAATACAGCGTGGTTGGATGGATCTGGACATAATCCAGATGCTCCAGACGGATGCCGTGCTTCTTCGCGATCACCAGAGCATCCCCGGTCAGATGGGGGAAATTAGTGGAGTGCTCATATCTGCCCCCGATCCCGCCGCTGGCAAGGATAGTATCCCCGGCAGATATTCTCACAGTGTCTCCTGTCTGCTCCGCTATGATTCCCCTGCATCTGCCGCCGCTGACAATGATGTCTGTCATAGCAGTATACTCCCATATCTCTACATTATCAAGCTCACGCACCCTGGCGAGCAGCCTGCTGGTGATCTCCCTGCCTGTCACATCCTCATGAAAAAGGATCCGCGGCCTTGAGTGGGCGCCTTCTCTGGTGAAAGCATAATCCTTAAGCAGTCCTTCTTTTTCTGTATCCTGCCCGCTCTTGTCTGCCGGACTTTCCGTCACGCGCTGGAACTGCACGCCGTATCCGATCAGATCCCGGATCACTGACTGAGAGCTCCGGATCATGATATCCACAGATTCCTTCCGGTTCTCATAGTGTCCTGCCCGCATCGTATCTTCAAAATAACTGTCGTAATCTTCTTGATTTCTGAGCACGCAGATCCCGCCCTGCGCAAGAAAGGAATCACTGCTCTCCGCGTCGGACTTTGTGACCATAATGATCTTTTTATTCCGCGGCAGGTTCAGGGCGCTGTAAAGCCCCGCCACACCGGTCCCTGCTATTACTACATCCGCATATTCTTTTCTTTCTTCTGTCTCCATCTTTCATCTGCCTCTTTTCTTATAACCACTGTCCCAGCCGGTTTCCTCCGGTCTGCCGCCTGTTAGCCTCTGGCGCTCCCAGCTGTCTGCTTTGTCTCTGCTGTCTGCTTTGCCCCCGCCAGTTCAAGCATCCGCTCCAGAGGTTTTTTTGCCTCCTCACGGACATTGCCGGTGACATTCATTTCATTCTTTCCGGTCTTCAGCACGTGAAGCACTTTTTCAAGTGTTATCAGCTTCATATCCCTGCATACAGGCTCTGTCTGTGTAAAATAAAAGCGCTTGCGAGGGTACCTTTTCTCCAGTTCATACCGGACGCCGCTCTCCGTGCACACGATGAATTCCTCCGCGCTGCTCTTACCCGCGTATTTGATAATGCCGGATGTACTTCCCACATAGTCTGACATCCTGCACAGCGCTTCCGGACATTCCGGATGTGCCAGCACTTCAGCTCCGGGATGCTCCGCCTTTGCTTTCTCAGCCTCTGCCAGAGAGATCTGCTCATGGACCGGGCAGTACCCCTCATTAAAAATAAAATTCTTCTCCGGCGCCTGCTCCGCCACAAAGCGCGCCAGATTCCGGTCCGGAATAAAAAAGATATTCCGGCTTGGCAGCGCCTGCACGATATCCACTGCATTCGCAGAGGTAACGCAGACATCCGAATGCCGCTTTAATTCTGCTGTGGAATTGATATAACATACCACCGCCAGATCATCATACCTCTCCCTCATGCGGCGGATTGTCTCTGCATCTGCCATATGCGCCATCTCGCAGTCCGCGCACGGATCCGGCATGAGCACCGTTTTATCAGGATTCAGTATTTTTGCGCTCTCTCCCATGAAGGACACCCCGCAGAACACAATCGTCTGCTGTTTGAGTCCCACTGCCGTTTTGCTCAGATAATAGGAGTCCCCGATATAATCTGCGATCTCCTGCACCTCAGGCGGCACATAGTAATGCGCCAGGATCACTGCGTTTTTTTCCTTTTTCAGCTGTTCAATCTCTTCCTTTACTGTCATGTATACACCTCTTTTTCCACTCTCTCCCCAGAATTCTCCGTTATCCTGCTTATTCTGGTCATTGCTCATGATGCTCATTATAGCATCTGATATTACATGTGACAAGACACATGAATTTACAAAAATTACACAAGGAAAAAATACTTTTTGTCACTATTACGCAAAACAGCCGCACCGCGCTGTTCTCCGTTACGGAATTCCAGCGCTGGTACGGCTGTATCAGCTAAACTATATGACATCTGCACCTGTCAGTTTATTCTCATTTATAATTCACTGTTTTTCACTCATCACTCATGTATACGGCTCTTGTACGCTCTCCGTCCTCCACGATCTGTACATTCGGAAAGCTCTGGATATACTGCTTAAACTGAGAGAACCCGTAATCCCTTACCTTAAAGTTCCCAAACCGTGCGCGGATCCGGTTGCCCAGGGATCCGAGGGAGATTCCGTATCTCCCGTTCGCCTGTATCTGCCGGAGGATATATTCCTCCACCATCTCCTGCCTGCTCTTATCCTCGTAGAGTGTAACCGACACTTTCGTCCCTTCCTGGATCAGCTTCAGCTTGGGCAGAGTCTCCAGGAATTTAGAAAGCAGGCTGTATCCGTAACGGCGTACGTCGAAATCCGGATACAGCTTGACCAGGCGGCTCCCGACTTCTCCAAGCCCGGTCTCCCTGTCATTATTCTGATTTTCTGTGATGATCTTAACCACAGCTTCCTCTATCTGCTCCTTAGACGCAGCGGTCTCCTTTTTCCGTTCCTTTCCGTGGTGCTGATGTACTGCTTCTTTTTCTTCCCTCTCATCCTTGTCCGTATTATCCTCGAGCAGGAGTTCCAGCACGGTAAAGATATCGCATGCCTTGCGGAATGGGGAAGGAGTCTTATCCTCTCCCATGCCGATCACGGTTTTCCCGCTCTCTCTTAACCTGCTCGCCAGCTTTGTGAAATCGCTGTCGCTGGACACCAGGCAGAATCCTTCCAGCTCACTCGTGTACAGCATGTCCATCGCGTCAATGATCATTGCCGAGTCCGTGGCATTTTTCCCTGTCGTATAGCTGAACTGCTGGATCGGCGTGATGGAATTCTGCAGCAGCTCTTCCTTCCAGCTCGCGTTGTTTGTTTTCGTCCAGTCCCCGTATATTCTCTTGTATGTCACATTTCCGTACTTGGACAGCTCGTCCAGTATAGGCTTGATATATTTTGCCGACACATTATCCGC
>CALWFS010000063.1 GCA_944377705.1 uncultured Mediterraneibacter sp.
GGAACGTGTATGACACAGACAAAGAAGCTGTGGATCATGGTCCTTCTCAGTTTTATTCTCGGATTTATCGTTACGATATCTGAACCGGATCTTCAGGTGCTGGCGGAGCAGGTGCCGGCGGTGCCAAATATGGTCCTTGTGCTCTCCGTGGCATTTGGCGTGGGGCTCTTTCTCGTGGCGGCGCTTCTCAGGATGCTTTTTAACATCACTTTGGCTCATATGCTGATCGTGCTGTATGTGATTGTGTTCGGACTTGCGCTTTTAGCTCCCGGGGATTTTATCGCAGTGGCGTTTGACGCGGGCGGAGTGACGACTGGTCCGATGACCGTGCCGTTTATCATGTCACTGGGTATCGGTATCTCCGCGATCCGAAGCGATGAGAGAGCAGAGGATGACAGCTTCGGGCTTGTGGCGCTCTCTTCAGTCGGACCGATCCTGTCCGTTCTCGTGCTCAGTCTGATCTACAGACCTGAGAGCGCGCAGTATGTGCCGGACAATATCCCGCAGATCCGGGATTCTGTGGAGCTTTGGAAATTATTTGCACATGAATTTCCGGAATACATGAAAGAGATGGCAGTGTCTCTTCTTCCGATTATTGTATTCTTTATCATTTTCCAGATCATCTTCAAAAGAATGCAGAAAAGGGCGCTGGTCAGGACGGCAGTGGGAATGATATACACCTACGCAGGCCTGGTTCTCTTCCTCACCGGAGTGAATGCAGGATTTATGCCGGCGGGAAGCTATCTGGGACAGGTGCTGACGGATAATCCGTACCGGTGGGTGATCGTTCCGATCGGTATGATTATCGGATATTTCATTGTCCGTGCGGAGCCGGCGGTGTTTGTACTGACTCATCAGGTAGAAGATATTACATCCGGGGCGATCGGCGCGGGCGCCATGAGCCTGAGCCTTTCCATCGGAGTAGCGGTATCCCTCGGACTGGCAATGATCCGCGTGCTGACCGGGATCTCTATCTTTTGGTTTGTGATACCGGGGTATGCGGTGGCGCTGATCCTTTCATTTTTTGTTCCCAAGATATTTACCGCGATCGCGTTTGACTCGGGTGGTGTGGCATCCGGACCGATGACGGCGACATTCCTGCTCCCCTTTGCCATCGGTGCATGCGTGAGCGCGGGGGGAGACATCGTTACGGATGCTTTCGGAGTAGTAGCAATGGTTGCTATGACTCCGCTGATTACGATACAGATCCTGGGGCTTGTTTATCAGTTCCGTTCAAGACAGACCGAGGAAGCTGGAGCAGAGACAAAAGACGCAGTATTTGCCCCGCTTTCGGATGATGAGATTATAGAACTTTAAGAGGTATGATATGAGTGAGATTTATATGCTGATGACAATTACAAAGCGTGTCATGGGACAACGTCTTCTGTCATGTTATGAGCACAACGGACTTTCCGCAGTGCTATGCACCCTGGCAAAAGGGACTGCGACCAGTGAGATCCTGGACTGCCTTGGCCTGGAGATGACAGAGAAAGCAGTTATGATATCGGTAATAACAGATGAGACGTGGAAGGATGTAAAACGGGATATGGAGGACAGCCTCCAGATCGATGTGCCTGGGACCGGGATTGCGTTTCTTGTTCCTGTATCCAGCATTGGGGGCGGTAAGGTGTTCCGATTTTTGCTGGATGGGCAGACGTATGAAAGAGAAGAGGAGAAAGTGATGAAAAACACAAAATATGAATTGATCATTGTGATTGCAAATCACGGGTACAGCGAAGAAGTGATGGAGGCAGCCAGAGCACAGGGAGCAGGCGGGGGAACTGTGATCCACGCAAAAGGGACCGGGCTTGAGAAGGCGGAAAAATTCCTTGGAGTGTCGATCGCGGATGAAAAGGAGATGATCTTTATCGTGGCTAAGGCTGAGATGAAGAATGCTATTATGCGTTCTATCATGGAAAATGCAGGCCTGGAGAGCAGGGCGAAATCTGTTGTGTTCTCCCTTCCTGTGACGGATACAGCGGGGCTGCGCCTCCAGGAGATCCAATAGAGAGATCCGATAGAGCCCGAAAAGGCAGCGCTGTCCGTTTAGAAAAACTTCATTTGTATAAGGAATGTAAGTGTACTATAATAAAAAGCATCCGGGGAAACCGATTCGATGGAAGTGACCGGAAATGTTTGGTGTATAGAAGGGGACGACTTATGTCAGATCAGGATTTCATCCTAGTAGAGGAGAATGATAAAGAAAATAATATAGAAAGCAGTGCAGATGAGCATGGCGGAGACCGTCCGGGCAGAGAAGGAGACAACAGGGAAGATCTTTCTTCCACAGAAACAGTTAAAGACGAGATCACAGCCTCCGGGAAAAAAGACAGTGACAGCGACGATGAGTATGAAAAGATCTGTTTTATCTGCCATCGGCCGGAAAGCGTGACAGGGAAGATGATCGAGCTTCCGAATAATATCACTGTGTGTCCGGACTGTATGCAGAAAAGTTTTGACGCCATGACCAGCGGATCTGTGGATCTGAACCGATTGATGAACACGCCGGGCGTTCAGTTCCTCAATCTCTCGGATCTTGAGAACATGCAGCCAAGGCAGCAGAAGATCAAGAAAAGGAAAGAAAAGCCAAAGGAGTTTCATCAGCTTGATATCAAGAAGATCCCTGCGCCTCATAAGATCAAGGCAAGGCTGGATGAATATGTAGTAGGGCAGGAGTATGCCAAGAAAGCAATGTCTGTTGCAGTGTACAACCACTATAAACGTGTGGCGGCAGGCGCGGCGGATGACATAGAGATCGAAAAATCCAATATGCTCATGATCGGACCGACGGGAAGCGGTAAAACCTATCTTGTCAAGACACTGGCCCGTCTGCTTGACGTGCCGCTGGCAATTACAGACGCTACGTCCCTGACAGAGGCAGGATACATAGGCGATGATATCGAAAGCGTTGTTTCCAAGCTCCTTGCGGCAGCAGACAATGATGTGGAGAAAGCGGAGCAGGGGATCATCTTTATCGATGAGATCGATAAGATCGCAAAAAAACAGAACTCCAACCAGAGGGATGTGAGCGGCGAATCTGTCCAGCAGGGAATGCTGAAGCTTCTTGAGGGCAGCGATGTGGAAGTCCCCGTTGGCGCGAACAGTAAGAATGCCATGGTCCCGCTCACTACGGTAAACACGAAGAATATTCTCTTTATCTGCGCGGGAGCGTTCCCTGATCTGGAAGGAATCATCAGGGAAAGGCTTCAGAAGAAGACCTCTATGGGATTTAACGCAGAATTAAAAGATAAATATGAAAATGACAGGGACATCCTTTCCAAAGTGACTGTGGAGGACCTGAGGAAGTTCGGCATGATCCCGGAATTTCTCGGCAGACTGCCGATCATCTTCACCCTCAAAGGGCTCGATAAAGATATGCTTGTCAAGATACTCAAAGAGCCTAGAAATGCGATCCTGAAGCAGTACCAGAAGCTGCTGGCGCTGGATGAGGTCAAGCTGGAATTCAATGACGGCGCGCTGGAAGCAATAGCGGAAAAAGCAATGAAAAAGGATACGGGAGCCCGTGCTCTGCGTGCGATCATTGAGGAGTTTATGCTGGATATTATGTATGAGATACCAAAAGATGACAGCATCGGAGAAGTGATCATTACAAGAGAGTACATCGAAGGAACCGGGGGACCGATCATACGGCTCCGGGGACAGGAAGTGCCTCTGCTGGGATAAATCTGCAAGTACGCGTTAAACTGGGCATCGGAATTGTCCGATGCCCAGTTTTCTTCTCCACGGTTTTCGGACATTTTAGGTGTCGGCAGTTCCACAGACAAATTCAGATTTTAGTGATTATGACGTCTGAATATCGAACTGGTCATCTGCACTGTTCTGTCGATCTGTTCCTGCTCTTCCTTACTTTTCCCCTGTTTCAGGATTTCCAGGATCAGGGTGACTTCATCAGGAGTAAATTGAATCCCCTGTTTGTTTGCGCTGGTGATAAGCGCCAGCATGACCGGCGCCAGTTCTTTTCCTGTTTTACCCGAGGTCTTTGACGCTGCCATCCGGATCAGTTCCAGCTTGGCGGGATCTATATTCTTCATTGCCGGATTGTTCATCCATTCTTCCGCTGTCATTCATATCATCTCCTTTCTGGGGGCTGCTTTCAGCCTGTGAGAACATATCGCTGTACATTTGGAATATCTCCTGCTGCTCCGGGGAAAGCATGCCCGACAGGAAATCCATGGGATTCAGGGCAGAGTCCCCGGACTCTGAGGAGGATGCGTTCTGCATCATTTCCATCACAGACATCATTTCCCTTAAGTTGATTACCATATCCAGGGCAGCGGCTTCGCGGGGCTTGAGATAGGGGCGGAAACTATTGAGCAGATCAATGGGAGAAGGGTCATCCTCCTCTCTGAGCATCTGCGCCCTGACAGCGCCCCTTCTTCCGCTGAAGACGCGGATGGTTTCCTTAAGTTCCATGATTTTTACACAGGCCGCGAGCATTTGCCGCCCGGATGCAGGAGCATAGGGAATCAGCAGTTTCATGATCTGCAGTTCCGGAGAAGTAACGAGATCGTCAAAAGGGGTCATTGGTCCGGGAAGATTTTTGTCCATACAGGCTCCTGCATATAACGTTGTAAATATATATGACGCTGTGAATAGAATTATGAATCATGGAAAAGATGTAAAGATGAACTCTGGTGTCCGGGGTGGAGTACCCAGGTCAGCGCCGGCGGGCACGGTTCATAAAACGGGTTCATAAAATAATAAAGAACAAAGAGAAAGGGATGAAAAAACAGTGTCAAGAAAATTAATTATTGACGGAAACGCCGTATATGAAATCGACGAGGACTGTATGTTGAAAAAGCGTCTGAATGAGAAGGAGATCGGAGATACCTAAAAAGGCAGTCAGAAAGACGCAGGGATGAAGAACCAAACGGAAAAAAAGGATGTCAGATGACAGAAAAAGCGGGATGTGCAAAAGAGTACATCCCGCTTTTTGTGTAAAATGGGAACAGGACCAGCCCCCTCCGAAGAGGGGCTGGTCCTGTCTGGCCAAGAAGCTGCTATTGGCTTTAAATCAGATCAGCAGCCACATCCGTTGTTGCCGAATCCGCCGCAGCAGAAGAGCAGAAGGATGATCCACAGGCAGCTGTCATTGCCGCATCCGTTGCCGCTGAATGTGCTTCCGCCGCATCCGCCGCAGCAGCAAAGCAGGAGAATGATCCACAGGCAGGAAGACATTCCGTTTCCGTTGTCGCATCCGCATCCACAGTTTGTAGCAGTTAAATCACTCATGTTAAATCCTCCAATTAGGTTATTGTTTACAGTTTTATAGTATGCAGAGCGCGAAAAGTGGTTACAGCATTGGGAAGGATATGAGAAATGCCGCTGTCACGGACAAAAATCAGGGTAGGAGAATATTCTGATTAAAAAGGGATTTATTATGCGATGGGTAAAACAGGCAGTCAGTTATTGGTGTGATGATATAAAATCAGGAAAATGTATGGGGAAGGGAGTGTGTATTGCGGTACTTGATACAGGGATATCTGATCATCCCGACCTGGAAGGCCTTACAGTTGGATTCAGGGATTTTGTCGGGAATTCGATAAAATATAATGATGACAGCGGACATGGGACACATGTGGCGGGGATTCTTTCAGGAAACGGCAGAGTGTCGAATGGTTTGTATGCGGGAATGGCTCCGGAAGCGTCACTCCTTGTGGGAAAGGTGCTGGACCGTGAGGGAAACGGCAATGTGGAGAATGTCATGGCAGGTCTCCGGTGGATCCTGGAACAAAAGGACAGGTATGGAGTACGGATCGTAAATATTTCAGTGGGCACACAGCCGGATCTTGCCGTGTATCAGAAATATTTGTTTTTGGATGCTGTGGAAGAATTGTGGGACAGCGGACTGGTGGTAGTGGTATCTGCAGGAAACTATGGCCCCGGGGAGGGATCCGTAGCGGTACCCGGCACCAGCCGCAAGGTGATTACTGTAGGGGTGCCGGATACAGAGCTGCCTCCTGTGCAGAGACGAAGAAAGAATGTCAATTATTCCGGGCGGGGACCTACCGGAGAATGCGTAGTAAAGCCGGATGTATTTGCACCGGGGACGGGGATCATAAGCTGCAATGGAAGATACGGGAGGTCCGGAGAACATCCGTATACAATGAAAACCGGTACATCGATGGCGACCCCGGTTGTCTCGGGAGCGGTTGCGTGTCTGCTATCCAAATATCCAGATATGAACAATGTAGAAGTGAAGTTAAGATTGCGGGAATCCTGTGTAAAAATTCCCGGGACGGAATCCGGATGGGGAATGCTTAACGTAGATAGGCTGTTAAAAGTGTAAAGAAAAAATACTTGACACTATTCCTGCATTCGTGTATGATAGCAAAGGTGACAGCAATGGATAAGATTTTAGAGCAGGCGTTATTATATGATTTTTACGGGGAGCTCCTGACTGAGCACCAGAAAGAAATATACGAGCAGTTTGTCCTGGACGACCTTTCTCTGAGTGAGATCGCAGAAAGCGAAGGGATCAGCAGGCAGGGCGTGCATGACCTTGTCAGACGGTGCCAGAGAGCACTGGAAGGCTATGAGGCAAAGCTGCATCTGGTAGAAAGATTTCTCACGGTGAAGGAGAAGGTTGCCCAGATCGACAGAGTGCTGGAAGAATGGGAGCGGGAAAAAGAAGAGCCGGAAGAAATCATAGAACGGATTCGCGGTATTTCTTCAGCGATCATTGAAGAATTGTAGGATATAAAAGGTATGATACGGCATAGAGGAGTTATAGAATGGCATTTGACAGCTTAACAGAAAAACTTCAGAATGTTTTCCGTTCCCTGCGCAGTAAGGGACGCCTTACAGAGGATGATGTAAAGGCAGCGCTCAGAGAGGTGAAAATGGCTCTCCTGGAAGCGGATGTAAACTTTAAAGTCGTAAAAGGTTTTATAAAAGACGTTCAGGAACGGGCTGTCGGACAGGATGTAATGAATGGCCTGAATCCCGGGCAGATGGTGATCAAGATCGTAAATGAGGAGCTTATTAAGCTTATGGGCTCTGAGACGACGGAGATCAAGCTTCAGCCGGGGAGCGCAATGACGGTCATAATGATGGCTGGTCTTCAGGGAGCCGGTAAGACGACCACTACGGCAAAGCTGGCGGGAAAATTCAAACTAAAAGGAAAGAAGCCTCTTCTTGTGGCATGTGACGTATATCGTCCGGCCGCGATCAAACAGCTGCAGATTAACGGTGAGAAGCAGGGCGTGGAAGTGTTCTCCATGGGAGATAAGAACCGCCCGGCAGACATTGCGAAAGCGGCGGTGCAGCATGCGGCGAAGAATGGCAATAATATCGTAATCCTGGATACAGCGGGACGCCTCCATATCGATGAGGATATGATGGCAGAGCTGCAGGAGATCAAGGAAGCTGTGGAGGTCCACCAGACGATCCTTGTAGTCGATGCCATGACAGGACAGGACGCAGTCAATGTGGCGGGTACTTTTAATGACAAGATCGGTATAGACGGGGTTATCGTTACAAAGCTGGACGGCGATACGAGAGGCGGCGCGGCACTGTCCATCAAGGCAGTGACAGGAAGGCCGATTCTCTACGTTGGTATGGGAGAAAAGCTCTCTGATCTGGAGCAGTTCTACCCGGACAGGATGGCGTCGCGTATCCTCGGGATGGGAGACGTTCTGACCCTGATCGAGAAAGCAGGCGCTGAGATCGATCAAGAGCAGGCCATGCAGATGGCTGATAAGATGAAGAAGGCCCAGTTTGATTTTGACGACTATCTGATGAGCATGGAACAGATGCGCAAGATGGGCGGCTTAGCCAGCATCATGAGTATGATGCCGGGAATGGGGGCGCTTGGCGGCAAGGGGAAGATGCCGGATCTTGACTCGGAGGAGAATGAGAAGAAGATGTCAAGGATGGAGGCGATGATCCGCTCCATGACTCCCGAGGAAAGGCGGAACCCCGACCTCCTGAACCCATCCAGGAAACACCGCATCGCCCGGGGTGCGGGCGTGGATATCTCCGAAGTAAATCGGATGGTAAAACAGTTCAATGAATCCAGGAAGATGATGAAGAAGCTTCCGGGGATGATGGGCGGCAGAGGTGGCAAGAAGGGCAGGTTCCGGCTTCCCTTTTGACACATAGATCATGCCGGAGGCGGACGGCTGCGGACGCGGCGGAGCTGACGGCAGAATAAACACTATAACAAAAAAGAAAAACAGAGGTGACAAAAATGGCAGTAAAGATCAGATTAAGAAGAATGGGACAGAAGAAAGCTCCTTTTTATAGAATCGTGGTAGCTGATTCAAGATCCCCGAGAGACGGAAGATTCATCGAAGAGATCGGAACATACGATCCGAACTGTGATCCGAGCGCGATCAAGGTTGATGAGGAAGCGGCTAAGAAGTGGCTGAACAATGGCGCGCAGCCGACAGAAGTTGTAGGTAAGATCTTCAAAGCGGCAGGTATCGAGAAATAAGATGTCTTTGCGGAGGTGCGCAAATGAAAGAATTAGTTGAGGTTATCGCAAAAGCGCTCGTAGATTATCCTGACGAGGTCTCTGTCAGCGAGAAACAGGAAGGAAAGACTATTGTACTGGAACTTCATGTAGCAGAAGGCGACATGGGAAAAGTGATCGGCAAGCAGGGACGCATCGCGAAAGCGATCCGATCTGTTGTGAAGGCAGCGGCAGCAAAGGAAGATAAGAGAGTCGTTGTTGATATCGTATAGCATCAGATGTGTGGAAAAGGGGGACTGTCTTCATAGACATGAAGCGGCTGCCCCTTTCTTTTTCCTAAAAGGGTAACAGAAAGGAAATCGAAGAGATGGAACAGTTTCTTCAGGTGGGTGTGATCTCGTCCACCCATGGAATACGGGGCGAGGTAAAAGTCTTCCCGACGACGGATGATCCCTCGCGTTTTAAAAAACTGAAAAAAGTGCTTTTAGACGAGGGGAAAGAACGGCTTGAGCTGGAAGTCCAGTCAGTAAAGTTCTTTAAGCAGTTTGTGATCGTGAAGTTTAAAGGTATTGATAATATAAATGATATTGAAAAATATAAGGGAAAGGGGCTTTTTGTGCCAAGAGAAGACGCGGTGCCCCTGGATGAGGATGAATATTATATTGCGGATCTGATCGGCATGGAAGTTTTTACCGGGGACGGGCACTTTGGTGTTGTCAAAGATGTGATGGAGACAGGGGCAAATGAGGTTTATATCGTGGAATCGGACGAGCACGGAGAGGTACTTATCCCTGCGATCCGTCAGTGTGTCCTTGACATAAATGTAGAAGAAAAGAAAATGCTGGTCCGCCTGCTGGACGGGCTGATTTAAGGATCAGATATTTGAAAAGGAGCTCAGAGATATGAATTTCCATATACTTACACTGTTCCCTGATATGGTTATGGACGGGCTGAATACAAGTATTATAGGGCGGGCGGTAAACGCAGGACTGCTCTCCATTGAAGCGGTCAATATCAGGGACTATGCTTTCAACAAACATCAGAGTGTAGACGATTACCCGTACGGCGGCGGCGCAGGGATGCTTATGCAGGCGGAGCCGGTTTATCTTGCATATGAAGCTGTGGCAGGGAAGATCGCAGATCGGGGGGATACAGATCAGGGAGGAAGAAAACTCCGCGTTGTATATCTCTCTCCACAGGGAAATGTGTTCAATCAGAAAATGGCGGAAGAACTGGCGCAGGAGGAAGACCTGATCCTGCTCTGCGGACATTACGAAGGAATCGATGAGCGCGTGCTGGAAGAGATTGTGACAGATTATGTGTCTATCGGGGACTATGTGCTCACAGGAGGGGAACTGCCGGCAATGGTCATGGTGGACGCCATTTCCCGGCTCGTACCCGGTGTGCTCCACAATGATGTATCCGCAGAGTTTGAGTCTCTTCAGGATAATCTTCTGGAGTACCCGCAGTATTCCAGACCGGAAGAATGGCATGGTAAGAAAGTGCCGCCTGTGCTGCTGTCGGGACATCATGCGAATATCGAAAAATGGCGCAGGGAGCAGTCGATTTTGAGGACGTATGAACGTCGACCGGATCTGTTTGAGAAATGCGAGTTGACGG
>CALWFS010000064.1 GCA_944377705.1 uncultured Mediterraneibacter sp.
CCGATACATCAATATCAGACCAATAGTCACCCGATCGTGCTATGGTGAGAGTGGATACTCTACTTTGTTTTTTGCTTTACGCAGAGTTCAATTTACCACATCTCACCCTCTCTGTCAATATTTTCCCGAGATTTTTTTATTCTTTTTTGTCCTTCCCCATCTCTCCGGATTTCCTGGTTTGCGCTGCCACAGAGCTCTGAGCGAAGCCACCCGCACACCCGCTCTGAATACGTCTTCGACACACTCCGCTTCGGTGTTTTCGTTCGATTCATTCAATCCCAGGGCTCCCCCCGGCAAATCCAGATTTCTACACTTGTTTCATACATGTCACTGCCATTGCTCCCGGACCGATATGGCATGCAACGCTCAGTGACAATGGTCCTTCCACGATATCATATCCAGGGAAACGGTCCATGATCTCCTGCTTCCACTCCCTGGCTTCTTCTTTTGTGCATGTGTATGCCATTCCCAGGACCATATCATCCTTCACGTCCGCAAAGCGTTCGTTTAAGTCCTTCTCAATGGCATTCAGCATGGTCTTCTTTGCTGCTTTCCAGCCTCTTACTTTGGCGAATGCATCCAGTTTCTCGCCCTGGATCTGGAGTACGGGCTTCAGATTAAGCACTGTACCGATGGCTGCCGCGGCCGGCGTGATCCTTCCGCCCTTTTTCAGATATTTCAGCGTATCAACTGTAATGTAAATGCTTGCCTGAAGCTTTTCCCGCTCCAGGATCTCCTTGATCTCCGCAGCGGACATGCCCTGATCCCTCAGTTTCATGGCGTCATACACAGACTGTTCCTGGGTGACCGAGATCCGCTGGTTATCAACGACCTGCACCCTCCCTTTATATTCTGCCGCAATGGACATTGCTGTAAAGCACGTACTGGAAAGTCCGCTGGACATGGGAATACAAACGATTTCATCATAATCTTTGAGTACCTTTTCCCACAGTTCCATCACATTGCCGGGTGAAGGCTGTGATGTGGAAATATCCGAATCAGCCCCCAGCTTCTCATAAAACTGTTCCTGGGTCAGGGTAATGTCTTCCAAAAACAGTTCCCCGTCAATAAAGAATGGCATGGGAAGTACATAAATTCCCAGCTCCCTGCCCCTGTCCTGTGTGATTCCGCTGTTACTGTCCGTAACTATGGCTATCTTTGTCATTTTCTGCTCTGCTCCATTTCTTCCGCCTGATGCGGCGGTATCAGATTCTATCTTTTATAATTTCAGGTCTGATCTTAGTTCTTAAAACTGTGGATCGGCGCCGGTATCCGTCCCTTCCTGCTGATAAACGCGTCACATCCGAACTCATTTACCGGCATGATGGGCGCATAACCCAGAAGTCCGCCAAACTCCGCCATGTCTCCTACATCTTTTCCGATCACCGGAATCAGGCGTACTGCGGTTGTCTTCTGATTTACCATTCCAATCGCCATCTCATCCGCAATGATCCCTGAAATCGTAGCCGCGCTTGTCTTTCCGGGGATCGCAATCATATCAAGTCCCACGGAGCAGACACAGGTCATCGCTTCGAGCTTTTCCAGAGTAAGGGATCCCGCATGTACCGCATCGATCATCCCCTGATCCTCGCTGACCGGGATAAATGCGCCGCTTAAGCCTCCAACATAGGAAGACGCCATGACTCCGCCCTTCTTTACCTGGTCATTCAACATGGCAAGGGCTGCCGTAGTTCCCGGAGCGCCTACTCTCTCCAGACCGATCTCTTCCAATATCTCTGCCACACTGTCGCCCACAGCCGGGGTCGGGGCAAGAGACAGGTCCACGATGCCAAAGGGAATGCCCAGCCGCTGGGAAGCCTCTCCTGCCACGAGCTGTCCCACGCGGGTTACCTTGAAAGCAGTTTTCTTGATCATCTCACACAGTTCTTCAAACCCTTTGCCGCGCACTTTCTCCAGAGCCTTTTTCACAACTCCCGGTCCGCTGACACCTACATTGATCACTGCGTCCCCTTCTGTCACGCCGAGAAACGCTCCCGCCATAAACGGATTGTCATCCGGAGCATTACAGAAGATCACCAGCTTCGCGCAGCCCAGTGAATCCCTCTCCTTGGTAGCTTCCGCAGAAGCTTTCACTATCTCTCCACAGAGTCTGACAGCGTCCATATTGATGCCTGTTTTCGTAGACCCGACATTCACAGAACTGCAGATGCGCTCAGTCTCTGCAAGCGCCTGCGGGATCGAGCGGATCAGATTTTCGTCACTCTTCGTCATACTCTTGGACACAAGAGCAGAATAACCCCCGATAAAATTCACGCCCACAGTCTCAGCAGCCCGGTCAAGAGTCTTGGCAACCGTCACAAAGTCCTCCGCCGTCCTGCACGCTGCTGCCCCCACGAGGGCAATCGGCGTAACAGAGATCCTCTTGTTCACGATCGGGATCCCGAACTCCTTCTCTATATCCTGTCCTACTGATACCAGGTCTTTGGCGGTCTTCGTAATCTTTTCGTAGATCTTGCTGTTCAGCTTGTTTAAATCAGAATCAATACAGTCGAGAAGGCTGATCCCCAGTGTGATGGTCCTCACATCCAGATTCTCATGCTCGATCATCTTATTTGTCTCTGACACTTCATACATATTGATCATATCTGTATCCTCTCAATCTCCTTCTCTTACAGTCTGTGCATTTTTTCAAAAATCTCTTCTCTCTGGCATCGGATGCTCACACCGATCTCCTCGCCCAGCTTCTCCATCTCATCGGACAGGACAGTGAAGTCCTTTTTAAGATTTGTCACATCTGTAATTACCATCATATTGAAGTATCCCTGTATGATCGTCTGCGAGATGTCCAGGATATTGATCTCATTTTCCGCAAGGTAGGCACACACCTTTGCAACGATCCCAACCGTATCCTTTCCCAGCACTGTCACAATACACTTCTTCATTTTTCTTATCCTCCTTGATCAGACCATTATGATATCAGAAACAGTATCCCTGCTGGCGACGAACATATCCAGATCCTCGCCGCGGTAATCATTGTCGCCGAGAGTCACCTCAAGCTTCACCGTTTCATATGCAAGTTTGGCGTAATTATTCTCTTTGCTTAAATGTCCGAGAACAATGTGCTTCAGATTATCATGTAGTATATCACAAAGCAGGCGCCCTGACAATTCGTTTGACAGATGCCCCTTGTCCCCCAGGATTCGCTGTTTTAAATAATAGGGATACCCGCCGACTTCCAGCATATGGATATCATGGTTTGCCTCAAGCAGAACCGCGTCCAGATCTTTCAGATGTTCCACTGTGTACTCATCATATTTCCCCAGGTCCGTTGCCACCGCAACTGATTTTCCGCCGCATTCCAGGCGGTATCCGGACGGCTCGTTGGCATCGTGGGAGATTGCAAACGGATCTATCGTCACATCCCCCAGAGCAAACGGCTCATCAGTATGTATCGGGTGAAGCAGTCCCTCCGGCATCTTTCCCAGCCCCGAATAACTTAAGATCCCTTCGATGGTTCCCGGAGTCGCATACACCGGGATTTCATATTTCCTGCTGAACACGCCCAGCCCCTGGATATGATCCGAATGTTCATGGGTGATAAGGATCCCGCTCAGCTCCTCCCCCTTAATCTCCAGTTTTTTCAGGCCTTCTTCTATTCTTTTTTTGCTGATCCCTGTATCCACGAGCAGATGCGTATCGTCGCTCCCCACATAGATACAGTTGCCGCTGCTCCCGCTGGCAATGCTGCACATTCTCATAATTTCAATCTCTCTCCTATTTGTCTCTTTGTATCTTCAAAATCCCCGCTGTTATCTATGACAGCAGTACACGCCGAGCGGAATCTCTCTTCCCCCGGCTGTGAAGCGATCATCTGCGTGATCCTTTCATCCGTGTAACCCCGGGAAGCTTTCAGCCGCTCCCGTCGCACATTTTCTTCTGTATAAATGTACCACAGCTCATCGCACAGCTCCTGACCCGCATCCGGTAAAAGCGCAGCTTCTACCACATAGAGGGGCACGCCCTCCTCTGCTCTCTGTGCAATATCTTCTCTTACCCGCCGGATGACTTCCGGATGGACGATATCATTCAGCGCCTGAAGTTCCTTCTCTTCGGAGAAAACAATGCGGGAAAGCTCTGCCCGGTTCAATTCTCCGTCCCTGCCGACCACACGTCTTCCAAAATGCTCTATGATCTGCCTGAAACAGGACGTGCCTTTCCTCTGGAGCTCTTTTGCCGTTTCATCCATCTGGCATACATAAGCTCCATAAGCCCCTTTCAGCCAGCGGAGCACCTCGCTCTTGCCAGAGCCCACCCCGCCGGTGATCCCAAGAACTTTCAACTTCTATTCCTCCTTATTTTGCCTCGTACCAGTTCTTTCCTGTATGCATATCCGCGATCAGCGGAACTGAGAGTTCCGCTGCAGTCTCCATCTTATCCTTTAAAATCGCTTTGACCTCGTCAACTTCGGACTCAGCCGCCTCGATCAGGAGCTCATCATGAACCTGGAGGATGAGGCGGGATTTCATATTCCGCTTTTTCATCTCTTCGTTGACGCCGATCATGGCGATCTTTATGATATCAGCCGCAGTCCCCTGGATCGGCGCGTTCATCGCCACCCTCTCCCCGAAATTCCTCTGCATGAAATTACTGGATTTCAGCTCAGGGACCGGTCTCCTCCTCCCAAACAGAGTCACTGCATATCCTTTTTCCTTTGCATGTGCGACCGAATCATCGAGGAACTTTTTAATGCCCGGATAAGTCTCAAAGTAGTGCTCGATATACTGAGCAGCCTCTTTTCTTGTAATGCTCAGGTCCTGACTCAGTCCAAAGGAACTGATTCCGTACACAATACCGAAATTAACTGCCTTGGCATTGCGGCGCTGAAGGTCCGTCACCTCATCAAACGGTGTGTGGAATACCTGGGACGCGGTCATCCGATGAATGTCCCGCGCCTCCCTGTACGCCTGAATCAACTGCTCATCGCCTGAGCAGTGAGCCAGAATCCTCAGCTCGATCTGCGAATAATCCGCATCCACGAACACGCATCCTTCTTTCGGCACGAAAACCTTGCGAATCAGCCGGCCCAGTTCCATGCGAACCGGAATGTTCTGGAGGTTGGGCTCCGTACTGCTCAGTCGTCCGGTCGCTGTGACTGTCTGATTGAACTTCCCGTGAATGCGCCCGTCATTTCCAATATATACTGCCAGCCCGTCCGCATAAGTCGATTTCAGTTTTGTCAGCTGGCGATACTCTAATATCTTTGCCACGATCGGGTAATCCGGCGCCAGCTTATCAAGCACATCCGCAGCAGTAGAATACCCGGTCTTCGTTTTCTTCGCATGAGGCATGCCAAGCTTTTCAAAAAGGATCACGCCAAGCTGTTTCGGAGAATTGATATTAAACTCTTCTCCCGCCAGTTCATAAATCTCTTTCTCCAGATCCACGATCCGCGCCCCCAGCTGGTCTCCATAAACCTTCAGAGCTTCCGCCTCTACCTTGACCCCTGCCTGTTCCATATCAAACAAAGTAAACACCAAAGGCATCTCTATGTCAAAGAAGAGATGATCCATTTCTTGCTCTTCCAGCTTCTCCTCCAGGATGGGAGAAGCCGCGTAAGCGGTATACGCTTCATAACATGCCCTGGCAGCGTCGTCCGATTTCTCATCGATCAACAGACCGAGCTGTTCCCTTGCCACGTCTTCATAGTCATAATCGCTCTTCAGCGGATTCAGAAGATACGCTGCTACGATCACATCAAAACTGTTTTCCTTTTTTGCCTTGGGAAGATAAGCCAGATATTCCTTCAGCCCGCACATCGAAAAGCGTCTCACCTTCCCGGCAAGCTCAGAGAGCTCTGAAAGCAGAAAATCCATATCTGTATCCATATCACACGGAATTGAATAGATCTCGTCCTGCCCGAAGGCAATTGCGATTCTTCCGAAACCGGAGGAATGTGCAAACAGAGGAAGCACGTTCCCGGGATCCTTTGAGACAGCCGCTCCTACGCGCTCCGCTTCCGCCGCTTGGGCAAAGATCTCCCGTATTTTCTCCTTATCCGTAACCTCACAGAAAGCCTTTTCGATCTCATTTGCCGAAGCCTCCAAATCAAAACGATTCAGCATATTTTTAAACTGCAGGCGCTTAAAAAGCTCATGCGCTTCCCGTGTGTATGGATTGCCGTGGCGCGCCTTTTCAATATCAAAGTCAATATCCGCATGAGTATCGATGGTCGCCAGTGCCTTGCTCATCTTTGCCTGCTCCCAGTACTCTTTTAGGTTTTTGCTGGCACGGGGCGGTTTCAGCTCATCTGCATGCTCGTATGCATTTTCGATAGTCTGATAATCCTGTATGATCTTTGTCGCCGTCTTTTCTCCCACACCCGGAACACCTGGTATATTATCAGAGGCATCTCCCATCAGCGCCTTCACATCAATAAATTCTTTCGGTGTGACGCCGTATCTCTCTTTCACATCCGCGGCATTATAATCTTCCACTTCTGTCTTCCCCTGCTTTGTTTTTGGGATTCGGATCTTCACATGTTCCGTGGCAAGCTGCAGTGTGTCTCTGTCTCCTGATATGATCGACACATCCATGCCCTTTGCCTCACACATACAGGAAATCGTCCCAAGCAGATCATCTGCCTCAAGCCCTGCCTGCTCGATGATCTCAATATCCATTGCCCGCAGCACATCTTTAATCACAGGCACCTGCTGCCTCAGCTCTTCTGCCATGGGCTTTCTCGTTCCCTTATAATCCGCATACATCTCATGCCGGAACGTGGGCGCATGCACATCAAATGTAACAGTCAGGTATTCGGGTCTCTCCTCATCCAGAATCTTGAACATAATATTCAGGAAACCATAAACTGCGTTCGTATGGAGTCCTTCCGAGTTTGTCAGGTCTGGAACTCCGTAAAAAGCGCGGTTTAAAATACTGTGTCCGTCTATCAGTACGATCTTCTCTCTCATCAAAATCTTCCTCCGTCCGTAACGGTTACTGTCCACCCACATTTTCGCAGGCAGTAACACAACGCATAGCTTACTAAAGTATACACTAAAAACCATCTTTTTAAAAGGCTGTTTTTGTGGTATTATAATGCGGCAGAAGACTTACATTTTATGTACTCAAAAACAAAATCTTGGAACAAGAAAGGAGTGATCAGATCATGGATGGAATTATTTTTGACATTGACGGCACTCTGTGGGACTCCACAGATCCGGTGGCCGCATCATGGAACCGGGCGCTCCGGGAAAATTCCTCCCTGGATCTCACGATCAATGCTGAGATCCTAAGCGGACTTTTCGGGAAAACAATGACAGAAATCGGAAACGCGCTTTTTCCCCGTCTTCCTGTGGAAGAAAGGGAACGTCTTCTTAACATCTGCTTAGAACAGGAAAATGATTATCTGGAAGATCATCCGGGTATCTTCTATGAGGGGGTAATCGAGACGATCAAAAAACTGTCTGAAAAATATCCGCTTTTTATTGTGAGCAACTGTCAGCGCGGGTATATCGAAGTGACAATAAAAAGCGGCGGGATAGAGCCTTTCATCAAAGACCATCTCTGCTTTGGGGAGACCCGGGTGTCTAAGGGACAGACCCTCCGTATTCTGATGGAAAGGAATGGGCTCAAAGATCCGGTATACGTGGGCGATACACAGGGAGACGCTGATGCGTGCCGGGAGGCGGGTATCCCGTTCATCTATGCTGAATACGGCTTTGGGGACGTACCGGATGCCAGGATGAGCATCCGCAGTTTTCCGGATCTTATCAGGATGTTTTTGTAAGCACTGTATCCCAGGTTTTTACCTCTTTGAACTTTCATCTTCTAAAACAGGGCTGCTGCCTCACGTTTTCCAAACGCAAAGCAACAGCCCATATATCATGTATCTAAATTCATAACTTGTTGATCAGTTACACGCTTATGACATTTGTCTTATGCCTATTTTACTCTTCTCTTTGCAGTCTTCATTGACAAAGCAGCGATCATGAGTATAGCGGAAGAACCGGTCAATACAATCCAAAATACAACATATGACGCATCGCCTGTTTTTGGCGACCTTGCTGTATCATTTGCCGGTGCAGTAATCTGGACATTTCCATTCTCAGCTGCCGATACGGGCTGAACTGTCGGTTCGCTTCCCGCCGGATCGGTTTCCGGCTGGGGACTTTCTGCCGCAGCGCCTTCTGTTGCCGTATTCCCTGCTGTACCGCCCGAATTTTCTGCTATATTATTCGGATCCCCCGTCACAGTATTTTCCGGGACATTCGTATCCACCCCGTCCACTGGTTCTGATGGCGGAGTTGTCACCGTATCATCTGTCGGCGTATCATTAGTCGGCGGTGTTGTCACAGTGTCGTCCGTCGGCGTATCGTTACTCGGAGGTGTTGTCACTGTGTCATCAGGAGCTGTACTGTCTGAGCCGCCTGTTGAACCCGGATAATCCCTGCTGCCGCCGAGTGTATCAAGGTTCCATGCATGTGCCGCTGCCTTCTCGCCCCAGTACGGGTCAGATGCATAGCTTACATTAATGCCTCCGCCCTTATTTCCCAGGTATTCTCCATGATTAGACCATTGCCCGTCTTTGAGGTAGGCATTTGCCATCTGATAATTCATAAATTCACGAATGCAGTCATCAATGCTTGGAAAAGCATATGCATCATTGGGCGAACTGTCCACTGCATTCAGTCCAAAGATATTATTCTTTGTCAGGCAGATATTGCTCCTTCCCCAAGCACTCTCATTGATCGCGATCCCGAGAGACAGCAGGGCATTAACAGAATATGTATTCTGATATTTCACAAAACTGTTTCCCGTCCCTGTCAGCTTAGAGCCTGCAGGGTCTACACCTGCATTTTTCATTGCCGTGCTCAGGATATTGTCAAGCTCTTCCCCTGTGTAACTTGTGGAAAGATTCATATCCAGGAACTGGAAATAATTGTTAAACGGACTCCCTGCATTTACAGCAGATGCTCCATTTGTTCCATTCTGATAATCAGTAAGCATCACACCGTAATCCGTATAGAAATAATGTCCGTCATAACTGTAATACTTTTCGCCTTCATTCAAGAAAGCCGGCGCGGTACCGTTGTTTATAGCAGACACTGGCGCCGTCTCCAGATTCTGGGAAATATAATGGATCAGCCTTCCGTATGATACCGTATAATAACTTACTTTGTCTGCCACAGCGCTGTAATCTACAAGCTGGACATCCGAAGCATTTACTGTACCTGTGACCCCGGAAAGCATAAAGCGGATCTTTCCGTCAGCCGTGGTTCCCAGATAAGCTGCATCCGCGCCGTAAGCGCCATTTGTATACCCCGAAATCCCATTGGTCTCATCGGTATAATTGGTAATGCTATTTCCTTTCGTATTGAAATTTACTACTTTAGGACTGAAAGATCGCAGCGAGAATAAAGCAATCCCGCCTGCCCCATCCGCCTCATCGACCATGCCATTTGCATCATCAATCTCACGGATACTTCCGTCCTCATCCATTGCTGTGACTTCTTCAAGACGCTGGATATTTTCGTCCTGCATTTCTGATACCGAGGCCTCTGTCTCCCCCTCAGCCTCAGCTGCACGGCTTGTCACTCCCGGCATTACAGTTAATACCATGGACATGGCAAGCGCGCATATCAGTAATTTGTTTCTTTTTATCACTTATGTACTTCCCTCCTTAACCTTATTAATTATTTATGGATTAGATACTGATACAAACTAACCATAACATTTCTTTCCAGAAAAGGCAAGTACAAGTTGATCTTAATTGTATACAAGTATACAGTCGTTTTTTCTAACTCCGGACTGCTCTTCAGCGTTCAGACTGCTCCCAAAATCTCCATTACAGATCATCTGCCGGGTCATGCCTCCGTCAATACAGATCTTCTCCCCTGTAATAAACCTCTCCTTATCTGAGCCGCGGCAGAAGACCATGACGATTAGATCCTCCTTATAGAAAAATCCCGGAAACGCCAGCGTTTCCGGGATTCCCTGATTTTTGTACAATGCGGATGGTGGGACTTGAACCCACACGAGGTCACCCCCGCAAGATTTTGAGTCTTGTGCGTCTGCCATTCCGCCA
>CALWFS010000065.1 GCA_944377705.1 uncultured Mediterraneibacter sp.
ATTCGCCTTCGCAAGAACCACAGCTTACACATTCATCACTGATTACGTGTGCCATAGTATGTATCCTCCTTCTTTGGTTTTCAGAAAAGGAACCTTCCTTTCCGATACCCTTATTCTAATACAGGAAAAGAGAATATACAAGTGTCTGGAATGTTCTAAATTAAATACTTTAATATATGAGATCAGCCCGCAGAGGCGTTCGGGCACGCCTTAGGACCGGGGTGAAATTTTAGGAAAAATTCACATTTTTTTGTGATAAACTGGTGTAAGATAAGAAGATGATGCGGGAAAAATCTGCAGAGACGGAACATGAGCATTGTTCCAGGGCATGGAGGAAGAAAATGAAGAAGAGATTTATTGCTGCTGTATCTATGGCAGTGTGCGCGGCAATGGGAGTCTGCGCATGCAGCGGCGGGGATTTGGACAATGTATTTACAGGGGAGAAGACACAGGTGCCTGAGTGGCAGCCAAAGCTGAACATGATCTCTCCCGAAGTATATGGGACAGTGGACGATCTGGACCTGGAGCCGGGGACTTATATTTCGGTTATCGGGAAGATGGAGAACTCTCCCTACTGGAAACAGGTGCAGAAGGGGGTGCAGCAGGCGGCGGACGATATAAATGAGAGGCTGGGATACACTGGGGAGGATAAGGTCAAAGTGCTCTTTAATGCTCCCGCTGACAGTGAAGATGTCGATGAGCAGGTCAATATCCTGGATGAGGAGATGTCACGATATCCTGATGTGATCGCCATTGCCAGCGTGGATGAGGACTCATCGGCTGTTCAGTTTGATCTTGCGATCGGCAATGGGATCCCTATCGTAGCCTTTGATTCGAGGAATAGTTATCAGGGGATCCAGTGTACCTGTATGACGGATAATACGGGGGCAGCTGAGTACGGAGCGGAGAAGCTTTGCGAAGTGATTGGAGACAGCGGCGAGGTAGCGTTGATCGTGCAGGATTCTGTGTCTGGCAATTCCAGGGAACGCGCCGAGGCATTCCGGCAGGAAGTGTCCGCAGAACATCCCGGGGTTTCCATTGTTGAGACGATCTATATGGATCAGCTTGATGAGATGAAGCGGCAGGCAGCGGCAGAAGAACTGGGCGTAACTTTGGATGAACTGGCTGCATGGACAGAGGCCGCGGCCGGACTGGGGGCTGAGCCGGAAAGTGAAACTGAGGAGGAGCCCATATCAGAAGAGGCCAAGACAAGGCTTCAAGACATTGATTCCATTGCCGCAGGTATGAGCGATAAAGATGTTGTGTCATATTATCTGTCAAAGCATCCGGAGCTGGAAGGGTGTTTCGGGACAAATGCTGACGCAGTGATGCTCGGTCTGGAGGCGCTCCGATCTATGGAGATGTCGGAGGACATCGCCCTGGTCGGATTTGACACGGGATCGGAGCAGATCCAGGCGCTCAAGTCAGGCGAGATTGATGGACTGGTCGTCCAGAATCCATTCGGCATGGGGTATGCCACGGTAGTCGCTGCGGCGAGGACGATCCTGGAGATCGGGAATGAGGCAGTGGTCAATACCGGATACACATGGGTGGACCGGGAAAATATGGAAGATGAGTCTGTGCAGTTGATGCTGTACGAGTAAAAGGCAGGAAAAAGCGCTGTGGGAGTTCTGTACCCACAGCGCTTTTATCTCGCTCGGCTTAAGGAAAAGATAAATTCTGTTCCCACACCTTCTGTACTGATTACGTTGATGTGCTCATTGTGAGCCTGGATGATTTCTTTTACGATGGAAAGGCCAAGTCCTGTGCCTTTTTTGTCTTTTCCCCGTGAGAGATCGGATTTGTAAAAGCGCTCCCATATCTTGTTCAGTTCTTTTTTGGGGATGCCGATCCCGTGATCCTTGACGGAGATAAAGGCTTTCTCATTTTTCAAAGTTACTTCCACAGTGATGGAAGAATCATTTTCGCTGAATTTGATGGCATTGTCGATCAGGTTGTAGAGCACCTGCTGGATCTTCCTTTTGTCTGCGTACACCCGGACTGTGCCGGGCATCAGGAGCAGCTCGATAGAAATATGTTTTGGTGTACAGACCGCCTCGAAGGATGCTGCTGTATTCTTAATGATCTCCTGGATGTCAAATTCTGCCTTGGCAAGAAGGAGCTCTTTTGTATCAAATTCATTCAGCGTCAGCAGATCACTTGTCAGGTCCGTCAGCCGTTCTGTTTCGAACAGGATAATATTCAGATATTTCTCATACATTTCCGGGGGGATCGTGCCGTCTGCCATTGCCTCTACATATCCTTTGATGGAAGTGAGGGGAGAGCGGAAGTCGTGGGATACATTTGCCACGATCTTTTTCTGATAGTCATCCATATCTTTGAGCTGTGCAGCCATATAGTTCAGGGAAGCAGAGAGGTATCCCACTTCGTCATGGGCGGTGACAGGGATCTCATAGTCAAGGTTTCCAAGGGCATACTGCTGCGCTGCCTCTGATATTTTCTTTACAGGGCGGTACACAATGAAATGGACGCCCAGGAGAAAGATAAAGGAGAGCAGGTAAATGACCCCAAGGCTGATGTATACCGGAGTCATGACTTCCCGGCAGCGCAGGTCGATATTTGCTGTCGGGCTGTGAATCAGAAGATACCCTTTTGTAAAAAATCCTTCTGTGACAGGCGCCATTACCGTGATGACATTTTCATCAAAGTAGCCATGATAAGTGCCGGAAATATACTGGTTACCCCCGATCTCAGCAGGATTGAACGCTTCGATCGATTCAGGGGCTGAAGTGTTTTCAATATTTGACGATGTGATCATGGCGCCTGAACTGTCCACAAACCACAGGGACGCGTCCAGGTACAGACGCATTGCGGCGAGCTGTGCCTGGACCTCATCGATGGAAGACCCGTCTGTAAAATAAGAGGGAAGATAGTCGCTTGCAATCAATGTGGCTTCTCTATACAGTGTCTGAGAGGTGTCCGTCATGAGGCGGTCTTCTACGAGCTGCGTTGTGAGCGTAGCCGTGGTGAACAGGCACAGAAAGCCGAATATGATATAAAGCGCAATAAATTTCAGGTGAAGCATACTCTTCATGACGATCTCTCCGTAGTCTATTTTGTCTCAAACTTGTAACCGATGCCCCATACCGTACTGATGCTCCAGTGGGGATGATCCTTGATCTTTTCCCGAAGGCGCTTGATATGTACGTCAACGGTCCTCGTGTCTCCGATATACTCATACCCCCAGATGCGGTCCAGGAGCTGCTCTCTTGTAAATACCTGGTTAGGTGAGGAGGCAAGACAGTAGAGAAGTTCCAATTCCTTTGGCGGCATCTCGATATGCTGACCGTCGCATGTTACAGAGTAATTGGTCAGATTGATCGTAATGTCTTCATATTCCACGCATTTTGCCTTATCCGATTCGGTTGATTCTGTCCTGGCAGGCTGATACCGTCTCAGAACAGCGCGCACGCGGGCAACCATCTCCTTGGAGTCAAATGGCTTCATAATATAATCGTCAGCACCCAGCTCCAATCCCAGGACCTTGTCGAACACTTCTCCCTTGGCGGAGAGCATGATGACAGGGGTAGAGGAGCGCGCGCGGATCTCCCGGCAGACCTGGTAGCCGTCGATGCCCGGCAGCATCAAGTCCAGCAGGACCAGGTTGGGGTGGTAGCTGTCAAATGCAGTGAGGGCATCCTCCCCGTTGTATACGATCTTCGTGTCAAAACACTCTTTTGTGAGATAGAGTGAGATAAGTTCTGCTATGTTTTCATCGTCATCCACGATGAGGATCTTCTGTTTTCCGATCATGCTGAGTACCTCCTTAGGGGTCAGACCCCTTGCACAAATTATAATTTCAAATCAATTTATCCAAGTTCTACAATTGTAACTCCTGCATCGCCTTCTCCAAATTCGGCGAGATGATAGGATTTTACATGTTTCTGCCGTCTTAAGTATTCATGGATTCCTTTGCGCAGGGCGCCGGTGCCTTTTCCGTGTACCACCCGCACGGTATTCAGGTGGGAGAGGAGGGCATCGTCCAGATATTTGTCCAGTTCAGCCACTGCCTCGTCCACGGTTTTGCCCAGCAGGTTGATCTCCGGGCTGACGGACAGGGATTTGCCCATGGCGATCCTTCCTCTGGATGTGCGGCTGAATTTCTTCTGAGTGTAGGGAGAAGGCTCTTCAATGATCTCAAGGTCAGAGATGTTGACCTGGGACCGGAGGATTCCCATCTGCACAGTCACATTACCCCGTGAATCGGGAAGTGAGCTGACCGTGCCGGTGAGATTCATGCTCAGGACCTTGACAGATTCACCCAGTTTGAAATCAGATGGTTTGTATGTTTTTTGGGGCTTTTTAGAACCAAGAGAAGAAGCGGCAGATGTATCTTTGATTTTCCTCCTGAGACGCTCCCTTTCTTTTTCCATCTCTGCTGCGGAAATATTCTCTTTTCCAAATTTGTGGAAATTGCGGATCGTCTCATCTGCCACCTCTTTTGCTTCCCTGAGGATGGCGTTTGCCTTCTCGTTTGCCTCCCTGATGATGCGGTCTCTCTGCTCGTCCAGTTTTGCCTGCCGCTGTTCTGCCTGCTGTTTCAGGCTTTCTGCCTCCCGGCGGTAGACCGCGATCTCCTCCCTCTCTTTTTCGATAGTGCGGCGGCTTGCCTCGAGATCACTTAAAAGATCTTCAAAGGAGACGTCCTGTTCGCTCAGATGTTTCTTTGCGTCCTCGATGATATAGTCCGGAAGCCCCAGTTTGCCGGAGATGGCAAAAGCATTGCTCTTTCCGGGGATCCCGATGAGCAGCCGGTAAGTAGGACGCAGGCTCTCCACATCAAATTCACAGCATGCATTTTCCACGCCGGGCGTGGAGAGCGCGTATACTTTGAGCTCACTATAATGCGTGGTAGCCATGGTGCGGATACCGCGCCTGTGCAGGTGGGACAGGATAGCAATGGCAAGCACCGCGCCCTCTGTGGGGTCTGTCCCTGCTCCCAGCTCGTCAAAGAGGACAAGGGAGCGCTCATCCACTTTCTTCAGGAATGATACGATATTTGTCATATGTGAGGAAAATGTACTGAGGCTCTGCTCAATACTCTGCTCATCCCCTATGTCCGCATAGACCTGATGAAATACTGCCAGTTCGGAGCGGTCGCCGGCGGGGATATGAAGTCCTGCCTGCCCCATCAGGGTGAAAAGCCCGACCGTCTTAAGCGAAACAGTCTTTCCGCCGGTATTCGGACCGGTGACGATCAGAAGGGTGAAATCCTCTCCCAGAGATACCGTGATCGGGACGACCGTCTTCTGGTCCAGCAGAGGGTGTCTTCCTTCCCGGATTCGGATCCGGCCTTCTTCATTAAAGACGGGTCTGCTGCCGTGCATGGAGAGCGCCAGGGCGCCTCTGGCAAAGATAAAATCCAGGTCCGTGAGCGCCTGGTAATCGGTTCGGATCTCTTCGATATACTGGGCAGCTTCTTCGCTGAGGCGGGCAAGGATCACCTGGATTTCTTCCTGCTCCTTTGCGTAAAGCTCTTTTAAATCATTGTTTAGTTTGACTACTGCCATAGGCTCGATGAAAAGAGTGGAACCAGTGGAGGATTGGTCGTGGATAAGCCCCTGCACCTGTCCTCTGTATTCCGCTTTCACGGGAATACAGTAGCGGTCGCCCCGCATCGTGATGATGGGATCCTGGAGATAAGTCCTGAGAGATCCGTTTACAAGAGAAGACAGGGTAGAGTGAACCTTGTCATTAATGCTGCTGATGCTGCGACGGATATGTTTCAATGTGCTGCTGGCGTCATCACTGATTTCATCCTCTGAGATAATGCATCTCTCAATCTCGGCAGAGAGCTGAGCGAGGGGGTCCAGCTGATCAAAATAAGCATCCAGGCAGTCCGCGGAGTCTTCCTGGGTATCATGACGTCCGTACGATTTTGCCCGCGCTGTATTTGCCAGAAGCCGGCACACGCGCAAGAGCTCGGAGATAGTCAGGGCGCCTCCGACTTCCAGCCGTTTCATGGATTCCTCCACAGGCATGGCATCTCCGAAAGAAATCCGCCCTTTTCTCACTATCCGGGTAAAAGCGGCTGATGTCTGCTCCTGAAATGTATTGATCTTCTCAAGGTCAGTCATGGGTTTTAACCGGCGGCAGAGCTGTCTGCCCCGGAAGGATCCCGCCTCTTCCTCAAGAAGGGATATGATCTTGTCAAACTCAAGTTTAGCCAGTGTTTTCTGATTCATGAAGTCACCTTATATTTCTGATTTTAGTATTTGTAAGCATTGTACCCCATTCCGGGGATTATGAAAAGGCTTTTCCAAAATGAATTGAACAATCCACGGGAATCAGTTATACTAGAATTCGGAGGAGAATGATGTCCATGCCGAACGAGAAAGACCGGGATCCGGGTCCGGTAGAGGGCTCGGAAGAAAAGAAGTATTCTTTTTTACAGGAAACGATAAAACCCAAACCGATCAGCAGGGAACAGTTCGCAAAACAGCTCGCCAGGTTTGCGTTATACGGGGTGGTGCTGGGAGCGTTTGCCTGCCTGGGTTTTTTTGCGCTTAAACCATGGCTGGAAGACCAGTTTCAGGCTGGCCCTAAGACAGTGACGATACCGGAAGATGAAGAGGAGCAGGATGAGGCAGAAGCAGCGCAGGAGGATAGCGTGCCTGCGACAAATACTGACAGCTACGAAGATATGATGGCGAGAATGAACGAGAGGGCTGCGGAAGCGAGAAAGGGAATCGCCGTCGTAGAGCCTGTGCAGGAAGGCGAGGACTGGGAAAAAGAAATGACCGGCATCAGTACCGGAGCGACAGGTGTGATCACGGCGGATAACGGCCAGGAGATCCTGATTCTGTCAGATGATTCGGTGTGTGAGACAGCTTCGGAGTGGAAGGTCACATTCCAGGATGGAAAGGAATATCCGGCGTATCTGAAGAAGAGGGACAGAAACAGCGGTCTTGTTATGTTCAGTGTCTCACATGGAGATATCAAAGATTCCACCTGGTCTGCTATCAAGGTATCTGCACTGGGAAATTCAAATCTGGTGAAACAAGGTGATACGGTAATGGCTCTGGGAAATCTGTTTGGTTATGCCGATGGGATGGGCTATGGAACAGTCAATTCAACAGATTATAAAACTACGTTTTTCGATGGGGAATGCGATATCCTTGCTACCAATATCCCTGCGCAGGCGCAGGGGACAGGCGTGCTGTTTAACATGGAAGGGCAGGTTATCGGGCTGATCCCGGAATCTGTCTGGGACGGCAGTGAGACATCCATGGCAAATGCATACGCGATCTCAGATCTGAAACCGGTGATAGAGTTTCTGGCAAACGGGGAAAGCGTTCCATATATCGGGGTGTACGGCACCACAGTGACAACTGAGCTCAAAGAGGAGCAGGGGATGCCGGGAGGCGTGTATGTAGTGGATGTGGATCCGGATTCGCCTGCAATGGCAGCAGGCATCCAAAGCGGGGATATCATTTATGCGATAGGGAATACAAATGTAATGAATATCGGCTCATACCAGAATGCCGTGCTTAAGATGAAAGCCGGGCAGCAGGTCATATTCCAAGGGAGACGGATGGGCGCGGAAGGCTATGTGGATGTGGATTACACTGTGACCGTCGGGAGCAAAGAGTGAAAGAGCCGCATAGAAATTGAAAATAGAAAGAGGAAAGAAATGAGATATATCAACGGACTTCATGAAGGAGAGACGATCAGGAATGTTTACCTGTGTAAAGGAAAACGTTCCGCTGAGACAAGAAACGGGAAACCCTATGACAATCTGCTCCTGCAGGACAAAACAGGTATTCTGGACGGGAAGGTCTGGGACCCGAATTCTCAGGGGATCGCAGAATATGAGGAGAAAGATTTTATTGAGGTATACGGAGATGTAATCAGTTATAACGGAAATCTCCAGATCAATATCAAACAGATCAGGCGGGCCGAGGAGGGAGAGTTTGATCCCTCAGACTATATGCCTGTTACGGAGAAGAGCGTGGAGGGGATGTATGAAGAGCTGACTGCTTATATCCGCCAGATCGGGAATCCTTATCTGAAAAAACTTCTGGAATATTTCTTCGTGAATGACAGTGCGTTTATCAAAACCTTTAAAGGACATTCTGCGGCAAAGACGGTGCATCACGGATTCTCAGGAGGGCTGCTGGAGCATACGCTGAGCGTGCTTCACCTGTGTGAATACTTTGCGGGAGCGTATCCGATCCTGAATCGGGATCTGCTCTATGCCGCGGCAATGTGCCACGATATCGGAAAGACGAGAGAATTATCCCCATTTCCGGACAATGATTATACAGACGAGGGGCAGCTTATCGGTCATATCGTGATCGGAGTGGAGATGATCAGCGAGGCAGTGCGCTCAATTTCGGATTTCCCGGAACCGCTTGCAAATGAGCTGAAGCACTGTGTGATCGCGCACCATGGAGAGCTGGAATACGGCTCACCGAAAAAACCGGCACTGGCAGAAGCGCTGGCGCTGAACCTGGCGGATAATGCAGATGCAAAAATGCAGACACTGACAGAGATATTCAAGGGAAAGACCGGTTATGAGTGGCTGGGATATAATAAATTATTTGAGTCCAATTTAAGAAGGACATCAGGAGTATAGAAAATGAAGAAAAATGACACAGCGGTCGTTCAGATCACGGATATCGGCGTGAATGGCGAAGGCATCGGAAAGATAGACGGATATACGCTGTTCATCAAAGACGCAGTCATCGGGGATACCGTGGAAGCAAAAATCATGAAGGCTAAGAAAAACTATGGCTATGCCAGGCTGATGAAGATCCTCTCTCCCTCGCCGGACCGGGCCGCGCCGAGATGCGCCTTTGCCAGAAAATGCGGCGGCTGTCAGATACAGGAAATGTCCTACGAGTGTCAGCTTGCGTTTAAAGAACAGAAAGTACGCGGGAACCTGGAACGCATCGGCGGCTTTCCTAAGGAACTCCTGGACCGGGTGATGGAACCGGTATATGGCATGGGAGAGCCCTTCGGCTATCGCAATAAAGCACAGTTCCCCTTCGGCACAGATAAAGAGGGAAACCCGGTGGCCGGATTTTATGCCGGGCGTACCCACGATATCATCCCGAATACAGACTGTGCCCTTGGCGCGCCGGAGAACCGCGAGATCCTGGAGATTATCCTGGAATTCATGAAAAAATATCAGATCCCTTCCTATGATGAAACGACTGGGAAGGGATTGATTCGTCATACCCTGATACGCTGTGGATTTGCCACCGGCGAGATTATGGTCTGTCTTGTGGTAAACGGAGAAGAAATTCCCCATGCAGATGAGCTGATCCGCAGATTAGTGAAGCTGCCAGGTATGACAAGCATCACTCTGAGCACCAACACGCGTCGGACAAACGTGATTATGGGCGACAGCTTCAAAGTGCTCTGGGGACAGGGGCATATTACAGATTATATCGGAAAGATCAAATATCAGATTTCGCCGCTGTCGTTCTATCAGGTCAATCCGGTCCAGACGGAAAAGCTGTACTCGCTTGCTCTTGAGTATGCGGCTCTGAAGGGCGGGGAGACCGTGTGGGATCTGTACTGCGGTATTGGGACTATTTCTCTGTTTCTTGCGCAGAATGCCGGCAAGGTGTACGGAGTGGAGATCCTTCCCCAGGCAATCGACGACGCCAGGAAAAACGCTAAGATCAATGGGATAGAAAATGCAGAATTCTTCGTGGGAAAGGCAGAGGAAGTACTGCCGGAATGGTATCAGAAACAAGAGGTCTCAAAAGCGGATTCACGGGGAGATGGTGATAGGGGGCGTGCAGATGTGATCGTGGTGGATCCGCCCAGGAAAGGATGCGATGAGGCACTGCTCGGAACGATCGTAAAAATGCGGCCAGAGAAGGTCGTGTATGTGAGCTGCGACCCTGCGACGCTGGCAAGGGATCTGAAAGTGCTGTGTGCACAGGGATATGAACTCAGGAGAGTGAGGGCGGTGGATATGTTCCCCATGACGGTGCATGTGGAGACTGTCTGTATTCGGGATGATATCGTGGGTACGCCCGGCATAAAATCCGGCCACCGGGTTTCC
>CALWFS010000066.1 GCA_944377705.1 uncultured Mediterraneibacter sp.
GAAGTCGCCTCAACCACCCATACCTCCGCGCTGAAGCGCTTTCGAAAAGACGCTCCGCTGTTTTCTGGGTTCATCCGACCGGAAGTCCGCACAAGCAAATGCAGGATTTCAAAAGTAGGACGAAAGGAGAAGTTTATCGGAGAAAAAGAACTCCTCTCTGCCGGGAACTACTAAGCGTCGCCTTCTCGATATTGACTGTGGGGCAAGTAAGAAGCGGCGGTTATAGAAGATTTTCAACAGCATAGCAGAATCTTATCAAGTCCACAAAAACACTCCCGCCCAGAAGTCCGCCTAGCTTTTTCGATAAAGCGCCCCTTTCATCCCGCTTTGAAATCCTGCATTTGCCGGGGTTCCTTCTGTCTTATATAAGGCAGAAAACAGCGGAGCGCCTTTTCGAAAAACCTTTCAGCGCGGGTGTGCGGGTGTCTGAGGCGACTGCGGAGGGGCTTGCAAAAACTTGAAATCCGGGACTATGCGTTGAAATCAGCAGGGGGATTGTCTGAGGCGAAGACGAGTTGCCCCCTGCTGATTTCTGCCCTTAGCATAGTCCCGGATTTCCTAGTTTTCGCTGCCTCGGAGCTCGGAGCCGAAGCCACCCGCACATCTGCGCTGAATACGCTTTCGACACACCTCGCTCCGATGTTTTCGGAATCTTTATTCAAGCCTGAGTCCCCGGCAAATCCAGATTTTACTCTGTCAGACCTTCTGCCTTGATGACTTCTGCCACGCTGTCCACATATTTCTCGCAGATCTCGTCTGTCGCTGCCTCGACCATAACGCGGATCACAGGCTCTGTGCCGCTCTCGCGCACAAGGATACGCCCATCGCTTCCAAGCTCTTCAGCCACCTTCTGAACTGCCGCCTGCACAGCGGGATTTTCCCTTGCCGTCTTCTTATCCTTCACGCGGACATTTTTCAGAAGCTGCGGGAAGATCTGCACTTCGTCCGCCAGCTTTCCAAGTGTCTGCTTTTTCTCAAGGATAACTTCCATGATCATCAGAGAGGTAAGAATACCGTCGCCTGTCCTTGCGTGTTTGCTGAAGATGATATGTCCGGACTGCTCGCCGCCGAGCACAAATCCATTCTTCAGCATATTTTCGTAGACATACTTGTCGCCCACTGCCGTCTGCTCATATTTCATGCCAATCTTATCACATGCCTTGTAGAGTCCCAGGTTTGACATAACTGTCGTGACAATGGTGCTGCCCTCCAGGCGTCCCTGCTCCATCAGATATTTGCCGCACACATACATAATGCGGTCGCCGTCCACGACATTTCCGTTTTCATCTACCGCGATACATCTGTCCGCGTCCCCGTCATACGCGAAGCCCACGTCCAGCTTTTTCTCTTTCACAAAGTCCTGCAGCACATGGATATGTGTAGAACCACAGTCTGTATTGATATTGGTTCCATCCGGCTCATTATTGATCACATAGGTCTTTGCCCCCAGCGCGTCAAATACGCTCTTTGCGATAGCAAAAGAGCTTCCGTTTGCGCAGTCAAGACCGATCCTCATATCTTTAAAAGATCTTGTTGCCAGGGAGATCAAGTGTCCGATATAACGGTTCCTTCCTGCCGCATAGTCTACTGTACGTCCGATCTTATCTTTCACAGCAAGAGGAAGTTCTTCTGTCTTACCGTCGATATATGCTTCGATTTTCTCTTCAACTTCTGCTTCCATTTTGTGGCCTGCGCTGTTGATTACTTTGATCCCGTTGTCATAGAATGGATTGTGGCTCGCAGAGATCATGATGCCGCAGTCAAAGTCTTCCGTCCTTACAACATAGGAAACGCTGGGCGTTGTAGTAACATGGAGAAGATATGCGTCTGCTCCGGAAGCTGTAAGTCCTGCCGCCAGCGCATACTCAAACATATAGCTGCTCCTTCTTGTATCCTTGCCGATCACAACTCTTGCCTTGTGGTCCTGCCCGAAATACCATCCCAGATAACGCCCCACTTTAAATGCATGTTCTACGGTCAGAACGACATTCGCTTCACCGCGGAAACCATCTGTCCCAAAATATTTACCCATAGCAATTTACCTCTTGATCTTCCTTAATATTTATGCCGGAGCCGGACTGTTCATCCACATATCCTGACACATTCACATTATATTACTATTACATAACAGTTACAAGTATTTCTTTTTTGTTACACAAGTATTTACACCGGAAAACTTTTAGAATATACTATAAAAGCTGAGCCCCGGGATTTCTGATATCCCGCGCCGGTTTTTACTGATAAACAGATAAACAGGATAATAAACTGATAACGAAACTAAGCGGAGGTTATTTTATGATAAAACTGATCGCAAGCGACCTGGACGGCACGCTGCTGCAGAACGGCGCCCAGGAGCTCACGCCAAGAGCGGTAAAACTGATCCGTCAGATCACACAGAAGGGAATCCATTTTGCAGCTGCAAGCGGACGTCAGTATGACAATGAGCGCCACGTTTTTCGTGAGATTAAAGATGAGATCTCCTACATAGCAGAAAACGGTTCTCTGTGTATCCATCAGGGAAAAGTAATCTCAAGGGGCGTGATCCCGGATGACCTTGTCCGCAGGATCCTGAACGAAATCAAAAAGTGTCCCGGATTTGAGATTGTCGTTTCAAAAGAAGATGCCTGCTATATCGAGGGTACTAACGCAGAATTTGTCAATCACATTGTCAATGTCATGCACAACACTACAAAAATTGTGGATGATGTCCGGGATGTGGAAGGACCTGTTCTGAAAATCGCAATTGCTAATATGGCTTCTCACAATCTGGACGGATATCTTAAACATCTCCAGGAAATGTTCTCCTCCGAGATCAAAGTAGTGACGTCCGGGCATGTCTGGATCGATTTTATCGTGCCGGACTGTAACAAAGGCACCGCCCTGAAGCAGCTCATGGAGCTTTTCGGCGTCAGACCGGAAGAATGCATAGCCTTCGGCGACCAATACAACGACGTGGAGATGCTGGAAACCGCCGGAACAAGCTATGCCATGGCAAACGCAGTCCCCGGCATCGCAGAACACGCTGATTATGTAACAGATTCCGTGGAGGAGATTCTGGAGGAGATCCTTCGCACTGTATAAGCGGGCGGAATTCTGATTTCACAGTTTTTCAGACCCGGAATTTTTTCTGTATTTCTCTTATAAATTCTCTTCCTTTAAAGATTACAAGACCGATCAGAAACAGGAGACTCACACCAGCGCAGATAACCGATGGGTACGGGACTGATACCACGCCTGCCGCAAGGAGGATGAAAGGGATCAGCCCGAACGCCCCTGCCTGCACCAGGTAAAACAGATACTCTGCCGCCTCCATCCTGCACGCTGCGGACACGATCACCATGGAGAGAAGCGTCACCAGAGCGGCAAGTGGAACGACAAAATCCACGGACCATCCCAGCCATCCGGTAAATATATCCCACAACACAGCTCCCGCAGACACAATGGTAAGCTGCCACATTCCGTTCTTCAGAGGATTTTTCCTCTTGCGGAATCCCACCATAATAAGCAGCCATGTACAAAACACGCCTGCTGTCACATACCCGGCCCACCACGCTCCCGGCGTGAGCAGATAATTGAGCATCCAGCAGATCACCACCGAAGCGGTACAGGTAAAGGTAAAGATACGCAGTCCCATAAGAGCCGCCCGGGAAGGCCTTTCCCGGTATCCCGGGAAATCATTTTCTTCCACCCGGCACGCGATCCCCTTCTGCTTCAGTATATTGACAAAATTGCGGCAGATGTTTGAATTCATGATTTTTGAGGTGAATCCCAGCACCAGGGCATCCCCGTAGGAACAGGAACAGAGCTGGATCTTATCCGTGCTGGCGAAAAAGCCGAACCGGTTAATGTATCTCTCGTATTCCGCCGGCATCTGGATCCGGCCGATATTTGAGTAAACCGCTGTCACACTGCGGCCGCCGAGCGTGGTGCCTGCCATCAGGAAAAGATTTTTGATCTCAAGCGGCACTGCGCGCAGGAAAGGATTCTTCTCCAGACGGACCAGGTCATTCATACGGCATGATATCTCTTCCCTGAGAGCCTCCTTTCCGAACGCTTCTTTCATCTTGCTGATCACGTCTTCGAAACCGGCATTTTCTCCAAGGTCCTGGGCTGTCTCGATCCAGCTCCAGAAATTCGTCATGGATTCAGAAGGAAAAAAATTTCTTAAATTCACAGGAATCATCAGGGACACCGGCTTTTTCAGCCTGTTCTTTGGGACTTCTTCATAGATCGCATAGAGGAGCGCCGCAGCCAGAAAAGCAGTTACTGACACACCGTATTCTCTTGCTTTTGTGTGGACTTCACTCGCGGAAAGTGTCAGCTCTGTGATCTCCATCGCTTCCTGCTCAAGCCGTTCTCCTTTCATCTGAAATGCCGGCCTTGACTTAGCTGTCTTCTTCTTTTTCCCGGTATAATACTGGGAGAAGCTGTCCTCCTCATAGTCGTTGTGCGTCAGTTCTTCTCCTTTATCCATCTCCGAAAAATCCTCACCCGGATGAGCCTGCATCAAATAATTCCGCACAAGCTCTTTTAGGAAATTCATCGCGCCCGTACCATCGGTAAGTCCATGGAATACTTCGAAATTAATCCTGTTTTTGTGGTATGTCACTTCGAAAAGCAGCTTCTTCTGATCCGGCACATAAATTCTGCTGCACGGAGGGCGGTTTTCCGGGCGTACTTTCGCCGGGATATTTCTGGGCTCCATGTAGAACCAGAACACGCCTTTCCTGAGGACCGAGAGAAAGAGCGGGTATTTTTCCAGCGTCAGATCCAGTGCCTTCTGCAGCAGGTCTTCCTGTACCTCTTCTTTCAGAGTACAGTAGAAGCGGAAAACTCTTGTATCCTTTTTCCCCGTTGCCGCAGGAAATGCCTGTGCTGCGTTGTCCAGCTTTCGCCATGGGCTCTGTCTTTTCTTCCTCACTGCTGTTTCCTCCTCTCTATCCGCGGCCTGTATGGTCTCCTATTTTTCCTGCTGTGAGAGCGTCTGCTCCACATTAAGGAATCGGTTAATATGATGAAAACTCTCCCGCACATAAAGATGCCGGATGCCCAGTGCAAAATATCCGTGAAGCGCTCCCCTGATCCGTTCAACCCTTACGCGGCCCCCCGCTTCTCTGAGCTTTCTTCCGTAATCTTCACCCTCGTCTCTCAAAAGGTCAAATTCTGCCGTAAGTATAAGTGTATCCGGAAGACCGGAAAAATCCTCTGCCAGAAGCGGAGCAAAATATGGTTCCATCCTGTCCTCATCCACACGCGCATAGAGCTTCACATAATCCTCCATCTTTACGCTGGTCAGCAGATATCCCGATCCGTTCGTTTTCACCGACTCATAAGGGGACTTCTCTGTATAGCAGTTGTAGAGAGCCGGGTAAATCAGGATCTGTCTCATCGGGACAAAATCCCCGGTATCTCTTGCCTTCATACACACGGCAGCCGCAAGGTTTCCACCGGCGCTGTCTCCCATAACGGTGATCTGTCCCGGATCGATCCCGGGAAGGATTTCTCCTCCAAAAGCTGCCTTTGCCACGGCATAACAGTCTTCAAAACCGGTTGGGAATTTATGTTCCGGCGCAAGCCGGTATTCCGCGGACATGACCGGCTGTCCCGTAGACTGCGCCATCCTGGAGCAGACCCTGTCATACGTCTCCACACTCTCCGTGGTCCATCCGCCGCCGTGGAAAAAAAGGATCACTCCTGAATCCTGAGGCATTGCCTGAGATGCAGCTGCACTCTCACTGGGAAAATACAGGCGCACCGGGACTTTATAATTTCCATTGTAAATTTCTGTATCCAGCTTTTTCAGAAAGATCCGCATGGGATCCAGTTTTTTCAGATCCGCCAGGCGCCGCGCTGACTCCACCTCGATATTGCCGTAAGACAGCGCCTGGAGGATCGCTCTTACTGCCTTTGTCATGGCATCCTCATTTCATCTCAACGACCGCGTACGGTACTTTTTTCTCATCGCACAATTCCACCACGTATCTCTCCTGTGTCTTCGCTATCCTCGGAAAAATCATATCGCCAAGAACAGCCGATTTCTTGTAATCCACCCGGACCTGTTTCACGCTCAGATCTGCCGGCAGCATCTCCAGCGCCATCTGGACATACTGACAGTTATTCACATGTTCATTTGTATCGATATGGTATTTCCTCACGGGGAAAGACTCCCTGTCATCCAGCTCATCCGGCACGGCGATCTTTCTGCCTTCATAAGGCATGTCCATTGGCTCATGCACGCCGTAGGGGGCAATATTCTCTTTTGCAGGCCGGCAGGGGCGTCCCTTTTCAAGATCCATGAAGACCCAGATAGAGTTCGCGCGGGCAGCCAGTCTGCCTTCCCCATCCTTCATATAGAAATTACGGTTTCCGAAAAGACCTTTAAATTCTGTTGCAAAGGTACCCACTGTAATCTTTTCGCAGAGCTTCGGATACCGTTCGACCAGAATCTGCCAATAGGAAAGCACCCACGCTTTTTTCTCCTGTCTCAAGTGCTCCATCCCCAGTCCCACCATCTCAGAATGGAAGGTGCTGCAATCCTGAAAATAATTAATCAGCGCCGGCAGTGTCATTGTACCTCTGTGATCGATCTCGCTGTATCTCACTCTTCCTTCAAATTCGTAGCTGTTATCTTCGATTCTCTGCATACTGCTGCACTCCTCTGTTCCGTTTACTTTTCCGGTTCTTCTTCCGACTTTGCCACATAATCATAATCCACTGTTATCACACATTCATAGCCCGGAGCTGCCTCGCTGATCCTCTCCATCAGTCTGAGCGGCAGTTCCTTTCTCGTTTTTTCGTCATATTCAATGGGGATGACCATATCGAAAATAAGGTTGCTCTGTTCCTCTCCATGAACAACCCGGAAATCATGGATGCTGCACAACGGATCCAGCTCGTTTAAAATCTTGTCTACTTTATGCCTGATCTGCAACACTCGCTCATCTTTCATTTCTACCGGATCCATATGTATGACAAGAAAGACCCCCAGCCGCTTTAACGCCTCCCGCTCGATCCGGTCAATGATTTCGTGGGACTGTTCGATATCAACATCATTCGGCACTTCCGCATGGATAGACGCCATACTCCTTCCCGGTCCGTAATTGTGTACGATCAGGTCATGTGTGCCCGCGATCCCGTCATAGTTCTCCACGAATTTCTTGATCTGGTCATACACCTCCGGATCAATCGCCTCACCGATCAGCGGTTCCAGGGTATCCCTGGCGATCCCCACGCCTGCCCACATGACGACAAGAGCCACGCCTGCACCGACAAAACCATCTATATTGATTCCTGTGAGTCCGAAGAAAATGATCGAAAAAATCGTTGCTCCTGTTGTGACCACATCTCCCATGGAATCCGTAAAGACTGCCATCATCACCTTGGAATTGATCTTCCGGCCCAGTTTTCGGTTAAACAGCCCCAGCCAGAGCTTTACCGCGATGGACAGGATCAGGATAACGACAGATACGGTCTGGAAATTCAGCTCCTCCGGCGCCCAGATCTTGCCGAAGGAATCTTTCAGAAAAGTAAATCCCACTTCCAGCACGAGGAAAGATACGATCAAAGCCGCGATATACTCGATCCTCCCATGCCCGAAAGGATGATCACGGTCCGCCGGCTTCTCCGCCATCTTCACACCCACAAAACTGATGATGGACGATCCCGCGTCAGACAGGTTGTTAAACGCGTCCGCTGTAACAGATACACTGTGGAGCACCAGCCCTACTGTAAATTTCACAATAAAAAGAAACACATTGCAGAAGATACCCACAATGCTGGCGAGCACCCCATATGCCGTCCGCACGGATATCTTCTCCACATCTTTATAATCCTTTATGAAATGTCTTACTAAAAATTCTGTCATTGCCCTTTCCTTTACCAGAAAAACCAGCTGATTCTAAAGTCTGATGTAGCTGTTATCCTGGAATACTCCTCTTCTGTCAAAACATTCTTGAGCTTTTCCCTGCCTTCTTCCGGCATGACCGCATTGGACGAGTCCAGGAAGCAGAGCCCCGGATAGAGCACACACCACCAGTTATGGCCTTCTGCGGAACCGATCTCAATGCGCAGCGCCTCATAATTTCCCGCCGGGAATGTGATGTCACCATAAGTCCTGTCCGGGAACCAGCAGGTAGTGACTGCCGCGCTCACAGGATACTCTTCCCCCTCTGACGCCACAGTCTCCCGGCTGACCGCCTCGATGGTATCGATATGTTCTCTCATCCATGCTGATGTCTGGGAAACCCCATCCATTTCCGGCATATTCTCTTCCAGAAAAACCAGCACAGCGTCCCTTACTTTCAGTTTCAGGGCCTGGTCCGCATCGCTGTCACTGTTGGCAAGGACATGAAATCTCAGGACCTCCTGGGCCAGATGTTCCTGCATGTCTGCCTGCGCCGCGGCATCCACTCTGCGGCACATGATCCCCGTGAGCAGCATGGATATACACAGCGCCAGAAACAGGATGATCCCCGCTGCATTCCTCTCAATCTTCTGTATCGTTCGAATATATGATCTTTCCATATGTATAACCTCCATATCACTGTCTTTGCTATTTAAAGTATAGACAGATATGGAGGATATATACAGGTAATCCCTATTCTTCGTCCCGATGCCGCAGCGTCCCCACAACGGTATCTACCTGGTTGTTGATGTGCTGGCCCGTGATCGCGGTCGCCTTCTCTTTGTCGTGGCTTTCGATTGATTCTATAATCGCCTTGTGTTCTGCCAGCAGCTGCGGGTAGCACTCTTTTTTCTTCAGATATTCGATCCGGTAACGATACATCTGCTCTCTCAGATTATTCAGCAGCTGGATCAGTCTTCCATTATTGGTAGCTGTAAATATCACGTCATGGAACGCTTCGTCCGCCTGTGCGATCTGAGTGATGTCGTCACTGTCCAGCACATCTCTGAAATGGTCTGCCGCCTCGTGCAGTTCCCTCATCTCTTCCTTCTCAATACGGTCGCAGGCCAGCTGTACTGCCAGCTCCTCCAGCGCGCAGCGCACTTCCAGCACGTCTCTGAGATTTTTCTCTGTGATCTCCGCAACCTCTGCTCCCTTCCGAGGGATCATGAGCACAAGCCCTTCCAGCTCAAGTTTGCGGATCGCCTCCCTGATCGGAGTCCGGCTCACCCCTAATTTGTTGGCAAGCTGGATCTCCATCAGTCTCTCTCCCGGTTTCAGTTCTCCCCGCAGGATTGCTCTGCGCAGCGTGTTGAACACCACGTCCCGCAGCGGAAGGTATTCATTCATGGTAACTTCAAAATCAATCGGCATTCTGATTCCTCCTCACACTGTGTATACTTGTCACGTACACCTGCCTGGTCAATGACTTTTCTCTGATCTGCCTCTGTGCTTCGCGCGCTGCCGCCCTGCTTTCAAACAGACCGAACACCGTAGGACCGCTTCCACTCATCATGGCATTTAACGCCCCCGCGTCTTTCATCTCCTGCTTGATCCGGTCAATCACCGGATGCATGGGAATCGTCACATCCTCCAGGACATTTCCCATACACGCCGCCACCTGCTTGAGACTGTGTTTTTTCAGCCCCTCAATGATCCCGTCAATATCCGGATGTTCCACGATCTCCTTTGCATCCAGCGCTTCGTAGACAACTTTTGTGGACACGCTCACCGGCGGTTTTGCTATAAGTACCGTACATTTCGGCATTGCCGGAAGTACACTCAGTCTCTCGCCAATTCCCTCTGCCAGAACGGTTCCTCTCATGATACAGTATGGGACATCCGCGCCCAGACGCACTCCCCTTGCCATCAATTCATCCTGCGTCAGCCCAAGGCGGAACATCCTGTTCAGCCCA
>CALWFS010000067.1 GCA_944377705.1 uncultured Mediterraneibacter sp.
TGCTCCGGCGGGTCGTAACTTTCTTTCTGAAGGAAGAAATAAAAATTCCCCGGCTGGAAAAAGATTCTGTTTTTTCGGCAAAGCTCACCTTTCATCCCTTTTTGAAATCCTGCATTTGTCTGTGCGGACTTCCGATCGGATGAACGTAGAAAAACGCGGACCTATTTGAGGTGCCTTTCGCGGCGGGCGGGGATGTGGCGACGGTGTCTTGGAGTAATCTGCTGGAAAGTCTTAACGGCAGGGAGCGCAGCGTTAATTGAAGAGAGGATACCTGAGGCGAAGCCGAATCGTCCTCTCTTCAATTGTTTTTAGCTGTGTTTCCTGCCGTTTAGCACTTTCCCAGATTATGGAACCGGAACCTGAGCCATATCCCCGCCCGCCGCGAATATGCCTTAAAATAACCTGCGGTTTTCGGACGTTTTATCCATCGCCCGTCCTCACACACAAATCCAGATTTCACAGTCTCTCACTGCTCTCATTCATGAATTTGTACTCTGCCACCGATCTGTCAAAGCCCTTGATGTGTCTGTACAGCCATTCAATGACATTTTTATTGACCTGCTCTACGAACGCAGCGGACGGTCCTTCTTCCTCCTCCAGCATATCGTAAAGATCTTTTACGACCGCACGCAGTTTTGCATGTTCTTTTTTGTGTGCTTCAATGCCCGGATACTGAATGGACTCCTGAAGTTTTTCCTCTTCCCCAAAGTGGAACTCCGTGTAATCCGCCAGATAATCCAGAGTCTTGACAGCGACCAGTTTATCCTTGCTTGTCTCGCAGCTGTCAAGGAGTTTATTGATCTTGTCGATCAGTTCTCTGTGCTGTGTATCGATCATCTCGTTTCCTGTTACCAAACTTTCATCAAATTCTGCTCTCATAAATCATAGCCTCCTTAATGTTTTTTATATCCTGACCAGACAGGGGCTCCCTGCTGCTCCAGACTTCTTCCTGCTTAAGCTCTAGACCTCTCCCAGCTTAAATTTCATGATCATCTCATTCGTAAGGCTGTCCCTCGATGGTTCCACCGGGATTTCCTCTCGCTCGAACCATTCAGCCAGAGCCAGTTCATCCCGGTCGAGAGTGACCTCATCACTTCCGTCCAGATCACAGTAAAATCCCATGAGCAGCGTATCGCTGAACGCCCACGGCTGGCTTTTGTAATATCGGATGTTCCTGACCTTCAGCCCGACTTCTTCCATAACTTCCCTTGCTACTGTCTCTTCCACCGTCTCCCCGATCTCAGTGAAGCCGGCAAGAAGGGCGTATTTCTTGTATGATCTGCCAGCGTATTTGGACATCAGAATACGGTTTCCGTCTGTCACTCCTATGATCACCGCCGGACAGATCTTTGGGAATTCCATGTTGTGGCAGGAGTCACATCTGAGCATCCGCTCTTTCTCATCCCTTACCATCATCTTACCACACCGGCCGCAATATTTGTGATTTTTATACCAATTATAGAGCTGGTATCCTGTAATCCCCGCAAATGCATGATACTGGGGATCCGCTGCCCGGAAAATCTCTGTGTTTTCCAGGGTAAACTCTGAGAGTGGCTCCCTGTTGATATCGCGGACAAGATAATACCGTTCATTGTCAACAGAAAACAGATATATGTAGTGTTCATATATTTCCTCATTGAGCCGTTCCAGCTCCCTGAATCTCGGGAATACGATTCCCGTCGGTGTCTTTTTTACAAGCGCCCTGTGATCTTCATAATATAGCGCCCAGCAATCCCCGTCCGGGGGCACGGTTTTATATTGATTATACAGATGCTTTGGCTGTATGTCCTGTATCATCGCAGTCTCTCCTTAAACTCTCTCTGCGCTTCCCGTCTCTGATCTTTTTTTGCGATATCATCCCGCTTATCATAGAGTTTCTTTCCTTTTGCAAGACCGATCTCTATCTTTACGAGACTTCCGCTGAAATATACCTGAAGAGGCACCACGGTGATGCCCTGCTCCTTCATTTTTCCGAAGATCTTATTGATCTCCTTTTTATGGAGGAGCAGTTTTCTCACACGCAGAGGGTCTTTGTTAAAAATATTCCCCTTTTCATAGGGAGAAATATGCATGCCATAAATATACATCTCGCCGGCTTCCACCCGTATAAATGCTTCTTTAATACTACACTTTCCCATGCGCAGGGATTTGACCTCCGTGCCGTGCAGCACGATCCCCGCCTCATATTTTTCAAGGATAAAATAGTCGTGATACGCTTTCTTATTATTCGCGATCAATTTTGTCTCTGCCTTTGCCATACTGTTACTCCCTAAACGATCTCAAAATTCACTGTGCGCTGCACTTTATCCGCATCTGTCACGCAGACTCTGACACTTTGCCCAAGTTTATACGTCCTGCCGGTATGCGCTCCGACCAGTTCGTAATCCTGTTCGACGAACTCATAGTGGTCGTCTCTCATATCTGCGACATGCACAAGCCCTTCCACTGTATTGGGAAGTTCTACATATATTCCCCACCGGGTCACGCCAGAAATCACGCCGTCATATTCTTCTCCGATGCGCCCTCTCATATATTCAGCCTTTTTCAGCTTCACGACCTCCCGTTCAGCTTCCTCGGCAGTCCTCTCCTTCATGCTGCACTGCACTGCCGCTTTAGGAAGAATCTCTGCGTAATGCGCAATCTTCCCCTCACCGAGCCTGCCGCGCAGATTATCTTTGATGATCCTGTGGATCTGGAGATCAGGGTATCTGCGGATCGGAGAAGTAAAGTGGGTATAATACTTTGCAGCCAGGCCAAAATGTCCCGTATTCTCTGTGGAATAGCGCGCCTGCTTCATGGAGCGCAGGGCAAGCCGGCTGATCAGCGCCTCCTCCGGAGTCCCGTCCGCTTTTCCGAGAAGCTTCTGTATCTCCTTAGGCCTCACTTCATTCCGCACATGAATGTGATATCCAAAGTTGTTTATAAACGTTGAAAGCTGACGTATTTTCTCTTCGTCAGGCGTATCATGCGTCCGATAGAGGAAGGGCACGTCTCTCCAGAAATACTCCTCTGCCACAGTCTCGTTGGCCATGAGCATAAAATCTTCTATAATCTTTGTGGCAGCATTTCTCTCATACGGCTTTATCTCTATGGGTTTTCCATTCTCATCCAGGATAATCTTAGTCTCCGGGAAATCAAAATCAATAGATCCCCTTCTTCCTCTGCGTTCTCTGAGAATATCCGAGAGTTCTTTCATCTGCAGGATCATAGGGACGACTTCTTCATTTTCATGCAGGACCTCTTCCTCGCCCTCCAGGATCCTGGCAACCCCATTGTAGCTCATCCTCTTGTCCACGCAGATCACTGTCTCCGCGATCTCGTGGTCCAGCATCTCTCCGGAAGGACCGATTGTCATAATACACGACAGCGCCAGGCGCTCCTCCCCCGCATTCAAAGAGCAGATCCCATTTGACAGCACATGGGGCAGCATCGGGATCACCCGGTCTGCCAGATACACGCTTGTCCCTCTCTCAAATGCCTCCTTATCCAGAGCGCTCCTCTCCTGCACATAATTTGCCACATCCGCGATATGCACTCCCAGACAGTAATTCTCCCCCTCTTTTACAAGGGATACAGCGTCATCCAGATCCTTTGCATCTTCACCGTCAATGGTCACCATCTGCCAGCCGCGCAGATCCTTTCTTCCCGCTCGGTCCGCTTCGCTGACAGGCTTTCCGACGCGGGCAGCCTGTTCCAGCACTTTCTCCGGAAATTCCGTTCTTATTCCCATGTCCATCACGATCGAAAGGATATCTGTTCCCGGATCATTGACATGCCCGATGATCTCCGTGACCGTTCCTTCCGGCTTCATATGTTCTCCCCCGTACGAAGTCAGCTCCACGACTACCTTATGCCCTGTCATGGCGCCTCCGTCTCTTCCTGCGGGGATATAGATATCGTTCAGATATCTCTGATTATCCGGACGGACAAAGCCATAACTCTTACACTTCTCATACAGCCCCACAACACGCGTGACGCTGTGTGAGATGACACGAACAATCTTCCCCTCTCTGCGCCGTCCGGAAGGAGCCGCGGTAATAACAAATTCCACCTCATCCCCCTGAAAAGCGCCGCAGAGATTTTCTTCCGCGATGAACACATCCTCTCCGCCGTCTTCGGGCGTCACGAAACCAAATCCCCGCACGTTCGCCTGAAATAAGCCCTTCAGCCGTTCCGCGCGCCCTCTGCTGTACTTCCCTCTCTTCGAAAGAACGATTCTCCCCTCTTCCACCAGAGCATCCAGCACTTCTTTCAGCTCGTCTCTCTGCTCTCTGGAGATCTGAAGTACTGCCGCAATCTCTTTTATCTTCATCGGCACATAGAAATCATCACTGATAAAATCAAATATGACCTTTTTACGCTTCTCAAATGTCTGGTCCATAGTTTTCTCTCCCCGCTGCATATACCTGAAAATAATATAAGCACCCTATACCATTATAGAGTGCTTACGTTAATCATTATCTTCTGATATAGTACTTTTCATACTAATTAAAAATTCCCAGATTGAGTACAACTGCCAGTATAATAAACAGCATCGCTACAACCCTGGTAACTTTTACGAGAGTCCCTTCCATAGAGCGCCCTTTATTGTGTCCCCAGTATGTATCTGCCGCACCGCTGATCGTACCGAGACCTGCTGATTTTCCTTCCTGAAGCAGAATGATCGCAGCTAACGCAATACAGTCTATAACAAAAATGATCGTCAAAACAATCTTCAAAACATCCATTTTTACACCTCCTGCGGATAAACCACGATTATTCTACCACAGTTGCCTGTACTTTGCAAGACAAAAAGGGCCCGAAAAATCTTAAAAAATCCCAAATATCTTCTCTCTGAAAGCTCCGTAAAGAGTGTCATAGTCAGTATACTGGATTTTACTGTCCTTAAACCTGCTCCCCCACTCGTCCCTGAGATGATCCGCGATCAGCGCGGCATCCTCATGCCCCGTCATCAGGAGCGCGGGGAAAACATAGTAGATCATGAAGAAATTCAGGTCCAGCTGAAGAGGTCCGCTTATTCTGCCGTTTTTTGAAGAAGCAAATTCGCGCTCAACGCTTTCCGCAAACACCTCTGCGATCTCTTTTGCCGCTTCGTCTTTGTTTTCGGCGGTTTCCGTCAGATCTGTCATCTCCCGGAAATAATGTCCGTAATCCTCAACGAACGCTTCCATATTTTGTTTGTAAGAAGCCTTCTTAAGCTTCTTCATCATCGGCTTCATATTTTCAAATATAATCTCCACATGATCCAGCATACCGCATCCTCCGTCTGTCGTCTTATCAATCTGTAACTACGCCCTTCTGAAGCATGATATTTGCATAAAGAGCTGACTCTCCCGTTGCTATAATGGCATATACCTTTTTTGCCTCTTCATAAAACGCAAAGCGCTCAATCTGCCCTACCACAGCATCGCCTCTGTCGTCATACTTACGGATGATCTCTTTGTATGTATCCCAGATCGGCGTCTCCACGTCATCCCCCGGCATTACTTCCATCAGATTCACCGGATGTTCTACATATGTATCCAGCGGGAACACCTGAAGGATCGCGTCAAGAAGCTCCGGCACGCCGTGTCCGTCGCAGCGGATCACGATCGCGTCTTTTCCCATGGACTCAGCCGGGAAATTACCGTCAGAAATGACCAGCCTGTCACTGTGCCCCATCTCTGCAAGAACCATCAAAAGCTCCGGTGAAAGTATCTTTGGAATTCCTTTTAGCATATCACAGCCTCCTCATTATAATATTTTTTCTTTTAAAAAGGAACCGGGAATTTCCCGATTCCTTTCTATTTTTAGATCAGTCTGCAGCAGACATCTCTGTGCACGTTTGTTTTAGCTGCTGATTAATCGTACAGGTTCGGAGCGATATCCGCATCTTCCATGTTTTCAGCATCATACCAGTAGCTGTCTGTTGCGATATCTGATACTTCTTTGCCTTCGCAGTAGTCATACAGAGCTTTGATAGCCAGGTTACCCTGATCTACAGGAGCCTGTGTAACTGCACCGATGAGTGTTCCGTCAGCAACAGCTGCTTTCAGTGTAGCACCGGCATCGAATCCGACACCAACGATACCCTCGTCCGGAGTAGCTGCAAGTACGCTTAAGTTCTGGTTCGCTGTGAGGACACCCTCAGCTGTAACCTGGTTGGAACCGAAGATAGCGATCGTATCCTCTTTGGTCATGATGTTGGAAGCCTCTGTCGCGGACAGCTCAACTGTTGTCTGAGCCGGTACAGCTACTTCGATGATAACATCAGCTGATCCCTCATCGCCATTGTTCTCAACCTGATCAACATAGAACTGGTTTCCGATAACTGCTACTGTCTTGCCATCAGCCTCGATGAGCTCTTTCATCTTGTTGATGAATCCCATTCCACGTCCGGAAATGTTAGCTGATGTAGCATCCTGGTTAACTTCACCGATTCTTACCTGCTCTGTTGCATTTGCGATCGTATCTTTGATCACTTCATACATATTCTCTGCTGCAACAGCACCTGCTGACTCATTATCCGTAGCGATCGTAGCGATTACGGATCCTTCCGGAGCATCCGGCACACCTGTATCGAAGCACACTACCGGAATCTCTGCGTCAAGAGCATCCTGAAGAGAATCGAGAACCGCGCTCTGGTCATTAGCTGCAAGAGCGATACCATCCGGATTCTGGCTGATCGCATTGTTCAGCATGTTCACCTGGTCAGCGATATCAGACTCAGCATTCGGGCCTGTTGTATTCACAGTAACTCCGAGCTCTTCAACTGCTGCATCGATTCCCTGGATAGCTGCCTGCCAATATGTAGACTGGAAGCTCTTAACTACAACTTCGAAATGATAGCTGCTGCCGCCGTCGCCGCTGTCACCGCTGTCAGCCGTATTCCCGCCATCATTGCTGCCGCATCCGGCTGCTAATCCAGCTACCATACATCCGCCAAGTAACACTGCTAATACTTTCTTTTTCATATTTCATATCCTCCTGAAATAAATTTTTCCCGGCCATGTTCGAAAATCCGCTCCGCCTGCGCCGGAGAGACTCCAGTCGGACACCGTGCACATATCCGGCTGTATCTTTCCCTCGTATAGCCTGCGGCTTTCAAGGCATGACCCACCTCTTGCTTATATAGTAACAGCCGGCAGTTTGTCTTTATCTATCCGAGATTCCTCCCGGCTGTTATCTATCATATATCATAGTAGGTCGATATTCAATTGTTTTGTCAGTTTCCTTCCTTTTTCCTCTTCAGGATATCAAAGAGTACGGCTGCAATCAGGACAAGACCTGTGATAATCTGCTGCCAGTTTGCAGTCAGACCGATGAACGGAAGTCCTGTCTTCAGCAGGCAGATTACAAATACGCCTACCAGTGTACCGGTGATGCTTCCCACCGCTCCTGTCATGGATGTACCGCCTACGATCGCGCCTCCGATCGCGTCAAGCTCGAAACCGGCGCCGCTTCCCGGCTGTACCGTCGCGAAGATCGCCGAGTATGCGATTGCCGCAAGACCTGCAAACAGTCCGCAGATCACATACGCCATCACATGATAGAACTTCACGTTGACTCCGGAAAGCCTTGTTGCTTCTTTGTTACTTCCGATTGCCCGTGTATAACGTCCCATTTTTGTATGGTTCAGCACAAAGCTCATAACGATCACCAGAAGGATGATCCACAGGAATCCGATTGGAATGTTCTGGTCAGCAATTTTAATCTTAAAGATGCTTCTGAACCATCCGCCCGGCGCTGTCGCTGTCGGCCACGGAATACCATATCCACCTACGACAAGGGCTCCGAATCCACGAGTGATCATACATGTACATAAGGTTGCCAGGAATGCCGGCAGGTCCATAAGAGCTACCAGACACCCGTTGATCACGCCAAAGATGACTCCCATCAGAACTGTTACGAGCATACCTGCCGCCACAGGCCATCCCTGATGTACAACCAGATAACCGCCGATCAGTGAGTAACAGATCAGACCTGTACCGATGGAAAGGTCAACGCCTGCTGTCAGCAGCGGGAATGTAACTCCGATCGCCATCAAAGCGATATAGTAGGAATAATCCAGAATACTTACTACTGTTGTATATTTTCTAAATTGAGGGCTCATTGCACAGAAGAAGATAAACATTACAATGACAATGATAAGGACAATAAACTTCTGTCCACCCATCCTGTCAATGAATGACTTGTTCGTGCCGGCCGTCTTACTTGCTGTTCTATTTGCCATCACGTTTTCCTCCCTAATTTATCTCTCTCGTAGCCATGTTCATGATATTTTCCTGTGTAGCTTCGGAAATATCCAGCTCACCGGTCTTCTTACCCTCACACATTACGACGATCCTGTCGCTCATACGTAAGATCTCGGTCATCTCAGAGGAAACCATTATGATGGCCTTGCCTTCCGCCGCAAGCTGATTCATCAGCTTGTAGATCTCATTCTTAGCGCCGACATCAATACCTCTTGTCGGCTCATCAAAGATGAGGATATCGCAGTCCCTTGTCAGCCACTTTGCAATAACGACCTTCTGCTGGTTACCGCCGGACAGATTCACAACGAGCTGATCTACGCCCGGCGTCTTTGTATCAAGTGACTTTACATATTTCTCAGCGATTTCTTTTTCTTTCTTCTTGTCAATGAACGGTCCGTTGGAGAACTCGTCCAAATCTGCCATCGTCGTATTTTCGGCAACTGTCTTCTGCACAACGATACCAAACCGCTTTCTGTCCTCTGACAGATATCCGATACCACATTTAACCGCATCCTGCGGGCTCTTGATCGTAACTTTCTGTCCGTTGACATAGATATCGCCGCTGTCGACCGGATCCGCTCCGAACAGCGCTCTCATCGTCTCGGTACGACCTGCGCCCATCAGTCCCGAGAAGCCCAGCACCTCACCTTTGTGAAGCTCAAAGCTTACATCCTGCACCATTTTCCCCGCATTCAGATGTTCCACTTTAAGCACCACCGGCGCTCCCGGAGGCGTCATGTTCTTTGTCTTCGGATCCTCATAGATGACACGTCCTACCATCATATTGATGATATCATCCTTTGTGGAATCCTTTGTGATCAGTGTTCCGACATACGCGCCGTCTCTCATGACTGTAACGCGGTCTGTAATAACCTTGATCTCATCCATACGGTGTGAGATATATACAATGCCAAGCCCCTGATCCCGGAGGTCGCGGATGATCTTGAACAGCTCCTCGATCTCGGCCTCTGTCAGCGCTGCCGACGGCTCGTCAAAGACAATAACTTTTGCTTCGTGAGAGATGGCCTTTGCGATCTCGCACATCTGCTGCTTTCCGACTGTGAGCCTGCTCATCGTCTCTCTCGGGTCAATATCAATGTGCATCCTGTCAAAGAGCTTTCTTGCTTCTTCGTTCATCTTCTTGTCATCGATGCGGATCCCCTTCTTAAATTCTCTTCCGATGAAGATATTCTGAGCAACTGTCAGATGTCCCAGCATGTTCAGCTCCTGATGCACGATAACGACCCCTGCATCCTGCGCCTCACGTGTATTGTGGAATTCCACTTCTTTTCCTTCATATGTAATCGTACCGGAATCTTTTTTATAGATACCTGTCAGCACCTTCATCAGTGTTGACTTGCCGGCACCGTTCTCTCCCATCAGCGCGTGTACTTCACCTTTTCTGACTTCCAGATCTACATGGTCCAGTGCATGAAC
>CALWFS010000068.1 GCA_944377705.1 uncultured Mediterraneibacter sp.
TTGTAAAGTTTTCTGATTTCTTCGATAATAGATGTGCAATCCGCCGGATCCCCGGGGCCGTTGGAGAGCATGATACCGTCGGGGTTTGATGAAATGATTTCTTCCGCGGTTGTGTGGGCCGGATATACAGTCACTTCGCAGCCACGTTGATTTAAAGATTTTGCAATGTTATTCTTTGCGCCAAGGTCAAGAAGTGCGACTTTCTTCCCGTTTCCCTCGAGAACGTATTTCTCCTGACATGTCACTTTGGAGACAACGTCTCCTACTGAGTATGCCTTCAGCTTCGGCAGAATCTCGTCCAGATCATAATTCTCATTCGTTGTGATCATGCCGTTCATGGTTCCCTTCTCCCTCAGGATCTTTGTAAGAGCACGGGTATCGATCCCCGCAATTCCCGGAATATCCTGGTTCTTAAGGAAATCCTGAATCGTGCCTTCACATCGGAAATTGCTCGGCATCCTGGACAGCTCCCTCACAATATATCCGTCCGGCCAGGCCTTCCTGGATTCCATATCCCGCGTAATGCCGTAGTTTCCGATCAGAGGATATGTCATGACAACTGCCTGTCCTGCATAGGATGGGTCTGTCAGCACCTCCAGATATCCCGTCATAGATGTATTAAATACGATCTCACTGATGCAGTCCCGCGTGGAGCCAATACTTGTCCCTGTAAATACTGTACCGTCTTCCAATATTAGAAACGCCTTCATCTGTTCACCCTTTCCCTTCGTACAAATAAGTAGCAAGCAATCTGAAAACCAACCGTTCCGGCTGAGCCGTTACATAGCAAAGGCACTCTTGGAGTCTTTTGATCCAGAGCGCCCTCGTTCTCAAATTGTAAAGATTATACTACAACTGAGGTCATATTTCAACCGATAAATACCTCCAAATATTTTACGAATACTTCTAAATATTCAGAAATATTACTCATAATTCCAGAACACTGTCATCCTGCAGTGCTTTTCACCCTCAATGTACGTATATCTTACACGCTCCAGCCCATATGCACCCGCCAGATTCTGGGCAGCTTTCGGAAACAGATCATTGATGACCGTATCCCTCGCCTGCCTGTACACTGACGGATCCGAAAATTTGCACACAAACATTTCCTCTCCGGCGTAGATGCTCCTGTTCATATCTGATAAAAGGATCTGCGGATCAAAAGACTCATAGTACATACCGTTCATTCTGTAATAATTAAGATCATCCTGATCACACACAGGGTAAGCCACCTCACTGCTCTGGACATGATCCACGGCAATCTCTGCGTCTGTGCAGCAAAGGTAATCATAATTAATGACGTTTTCCGGGAGCTTTTCCCCACTCTCGGCAGAATAAAATACCGGATCAGCAAAAGTCACATCAAGCTGATAATATTTCCCGTCACAATTTACGATATTCCACGCATGGGGCCCCTGCCCTTCGACAGTACCGACCACATAGATCGTCTCGACCCCCAGCCTGCCCAGCAGATACTGGACCGCCCTGGAATATCCCGCGCATACGGACCGTTTTCCCACAAGGGCACTGTAAATATTCTGATTATCCGAGGCGTTTTCATCGTAATCCACAGTATTTACGATATACTCAAAGACATATTTGATCCTGTCATATTGCGGCGCTTCTGCATCTATCCCCATAATGCACTCTTCTGCTGCCGCATCAATCTCTGCCTGCCTCTGATCCCGTATATCAGCAGTACATGTATAACCCGGATAAAATTCGGTATAGCTGTCATAGACCGTCATCCTCGAGCTGCCGTCACACCAGAATAATTCCGCCCGGTCGTACAGCAGATACTCGTATACTTTTTCCGGATGATCCTCTCTGCCCGCATGAAGCAGGATGCATTCCTCCATCCCCTGTACTCCCTGGAGCAGTTCCCGGTATACAGTCTTTTCATCTCCGCTAAGTTTTTGATAGTAAAAGTCGTCTTCCACCTCCTCCACTGTTACTGTAAGTTCAGGGAAGTCAGCGCCCTGCTCTGTGACCGCATTTACAGTCTCCTCCACCGTTTCCCCTGTCATTTTCTTTAACATGCCGCCCAGCTCCGCCTGCGCCCAGGGCAGGACATACGCCGCAAGAGAGCCCGCCCCGACAAGGACCGCCAGGGCGCAGAGACAGCCCGCGGTCCCTGCCCGTTTCCTTCTTCGTTTCCTTCTTCGTCCCCTTCTTCTGTCAGCCATGTTTCTCCTCTCCGCACCGGTCACAAATGACCATTTATCCTGTACCCGTTTCCGGGATCAGGTAAGCTCCGCAATCCTGGACACTCCGACATAGATCTCAGAAATCTTATACCAAGTAGAATAGTCTACTTTTCCTGTTACCGGAAGACCAAAAACTGACTGGAACTCTCTCACCGCCCGCTCTGTCGCAGGTCCATAGATCCCGTCAGCAGTAATCTTCGGAAGGGCGGGATATGCTCCGGCGATCACATTGAGCTGTTCCTGCATCTGCCGGACCTTTTCCCCGCTTGAGCCTTCCTCCAGAGTATATCCCGGCCAGGACGCCGGTATGCCTGAGATCTCTTCCGCTGTGTTGATGTACATATCGTCTCCATAGAAATACCGGAGTATCTCAATAGGCGAATATCCCTGGTCTCCCAGTTCTTTTGAACCCCACTGAGTCATCCAGTTCGGGCATGTCACCCGCCTGCCGTCACAGTACTGAGTCAGGATGGGCTGCCTCACATTCGGTCTTGAAAGATAATTTGCAAACAGCTCATCCACGATCACGGATATTGTATCATATACATTGCGTTCCGGGATCCATTTATGGTCAAAAGCTGTCGAAGAAGTAATCGTAAAGTCATATCCCCGATTCCTGTACCACTCTGTATACACCCGGTTCAGAGTAAAAGACATGATTGCCAGCACATTCGCCCGTATGGTATTGGCGGGCCAGGTAGCGTAAATCTCGCTGGACGCAACATTCTTGATATAGTCTTTATATTTTACATAATAATTAGTGGCTGTCGTATCGCGGGGCGAACCGTCATGCACCACGATATATTCCGGTACGACTACCCGGCTTAAGACGATCTCCCCGGTCTCATTTACAGGCTTGATCTCATCCTCAGCGATCTTGGGCGGATACTCTCCGTACAAAGTATGGGCAGGAATAACGAATACTTCTTCCTCTTCCCTGCCCACGTCGCTCGGTCTCATTCTGACGTTCTGTATCGCTTTTACATTGGCCAGTATTTCCGTACCTGCGATGCTTACCGGTTCGAATCCCGGAGCGCTGACATCCAGCGTGTACTCTGAGTAGGGCTGTCTTTCATTGTTGGGGTCTAAGCTCCACTCCTCGGGCGGGGCATCCAGCTCCAGAATCTCTGTCTGTCCCGAAGAATCCGTCTCCACTCTCTCCAGCGTACTCTCAGGAACTCCGGTATAAGATATGGATATCCGGGCATCCGCTATGGGACGCCCGCCCACGGTGGATGTCACATTGATCTGAAGTTCCCCTTTTTCGGTATCTTCCTGCATTGCTCTTATATGTGTCATTGATCTCTCCTGCATCTGTCTATGATCTTTTTAATTATATAATAAGGGAATCGCTTTTAGAACATACGCACATCATTCATGCGGTTTTGTAAGATGCGTATCCTTTCACATGCAGAGAATTATATCAGAGGCAGGATAAAAGTTCCATTAGATAAAAATAATGAGATCTGCATGTACAGATCCCATTATTTTTTCTATATCCTCAGAACAATTTCATAATATCATTATACATCACAACGACCATAAGTATCATCAGTACTGCAAATCCCGCAAAATGCACCATACCTTCCTTTTCCGGCGGCACTCTCTTCTTCCGGACCGCCTCTATGATCAGGAATACGAGGCGCCCGCCGTCCAGAGCCGGAAGCGGAAGGATATTCAGGATCCCCAGGTTTACAGTCAGCAGCGTGCCGAAATTCAACATATTCAGGAACACGGCCCACACCCCGGCAGGGGCGGATGATTCGTACATATCGCTCACCACATTGACGATCCCCACCGGGCCGGAAAGATCTTTAAGTCCGGCCTGACCGGTGACAAGCATCCTCAGACTGTCCACAGTATAATGGATCCAGTATTTCACCTTGTAAAGGCCATACTGCATGGATCCGAATATTCCAGGCTTCTCAATCTCTCCGCCGACTACGCCCAGAAGGGGAGAGCCGCTTTCATCCAGGACTCTCGGCTCCACTTCCGCCGTATGCTCTTTGCCGTCTCTCTCGTATACCACCTCAAAAGGCGCTTCATCCGCATGGGTCATTGTGTACAGATTCATGTCATCCCAGATATGGACATTGCGTCCGTTGATCTCTTTGATCACATCCCCTGCCTGCATCCCCTGCTCTTCCGCGGAGGACCCCTCCAGGACCTCTTCGATCACCGGAGGACGGTAGCCTGTCGCCCCGATTAGGATCACACAGAAAATCCATGCCAGGATCAGATTGAACACCGGACCTCCTGCTATGACAGACATCCTTGCCCAGACGGACTTGCTGTTAAAGCTGTCCGGGGACTTATCGTCCACTTTATCCTCTCCCATCATACACGCGCCGCCGAAAGGCAGGAGTTTGATACAGAAAAACGTCTCCCCGATCTTCCTGCCGATCAGGGTCGGTCCAAGACCGAGAGAGAACTCATCCACCCGGATACCGTTTTTTTTCGCCAGAAGGAAATGCCCCAGCTCATGAAATATAATGATAAAACTAAATAATAGAATTGCTATGATTATGCCCATATATTACCACCTGTCTTTAATAAATTCATATGTTTCCTGCTCTGTCTTTAGTATCGTTTCCACATCCGGGCACAGAATATTCACATGTGCCTCCATACATTCCTGTATGATCTCAGGGATCTGAAGATAGCCGATCTTCCGCTCAAGGAACAGAGCCACCGCCCGCTCATTTGCCGCGTTGAATACAGTCGGCAGCGTGCCGCCTTCCCTGCCCGCGCGGTAGGCCAGCTTCAGTCCATAAAAAGTCTCCATATCAGGCTGTTCAAAGGTAATCTGAGAAAGCGTACTGAAGTCCAGACGGTCTCCCGGCAGATACCTTCTCTCAGGATAATAGAGTGCATACTGGATCGGCAGCTTCATATCCGGTGTACCGAGCTGAGCGATCACTGCTCCGTCCTCGTATTCCACCATGGAATGAATAATACTCTGTGGCTGCACTACGACCTGGATCTGGTCCACGCTCACATCAAAGAGCCATTTTGCCTCAATCACCTCAAGCCCTTTATTGACCATGGTAGAGGAATCTATGGTGATCTTCCGCCCCATTGTCCAGTTCGGATGCTTCAGCGCGTCCTCCACCCGGATGTTTACAAGGTCTTGCCTCTTCTTTCCGCGGAACGGACCGCCGGATGCCGTCAGAAGAATCTTGTGCAGCGCCTTCTCCTGACCTCCCTGAAGAGACTGGAAGATCGCGCTGTGCTCGCTGTCCACCGGAAGAATAGATACATGCTTCTTCCTTGCAAGAGGCATGATAATATGCCCTGCCGTAACCAGGGTCTCTTTATTCGCAAGAGCAATGTCCTTCCCCTCTTTTATCGCTTCGATAGTGGGAAGGATACCGATCATACCCACAATGGCAGTCACCAGTATCTCCGCTTCCGGCTCTGCCGCCGCGGCGAGCAGCCCGTCCATCCCGGAAAACACGTGTACATCCAAATCTCTTACCCTGCTCTTAAGCTCCGCTGCCTTTTCCTCATCCCATACGGCAGCCAGTTTCGGGGCGAACTCCCTGATCTGCGCTTCGAGAAGTTCAATGTTGCTCCTTGCGGCGAGGGCTGTCACTCCGATATCTTTGTTCGTCCTTACAATGTCAAGGGTCTGCGTCCCGATGGATCCGGTAGACCCGAGAACAGCTATCTTTTTCATATTGTTTTTACCTCATTTCTCTGCCTGCGATCCCGGAGTTTCATAAGATGCAGTGTACATCCTTCTCTTTCCACTCACAGAAGCACTGCAAGATAATATATGATGGGCGCGGTAAAGATGACACTGTCGAACCGGTCAAGTATCCCGCCGTGTCCAGGTATCAGCTTCCCATAATCTTTGATATTATGATAACGCTTGATGGCAGATGCAGCCAGGTCCCCGATCTGGGAGATGGCTCCGCCTGCCGCGCCGATGACCGCATAGTGGACGAGATCCGCTCCTGCCTCTCCCCAGTGATTGATGGCAAGGGCATAGAGCACCCCGATAAGCGCTGCGCCCACAATACCTCCGATACCGCCCTCCACAGATTTCTTGGGACTTAGGACCGGCGCCATCTTATGCTTCCCGATGAGCATGCCTACGCAGTAAGCACAAGTGTCGCATCCCCATGCGCAGATAAACACCAGCCACACCGTAAACACGCCCCCTTGAAGGAGCCTGGTCTGATAAATATAAGAAAGCATCACTGCCACATAAAATACACCGAAGAATGCGGCAAATATCTGCTGGGTATTATATTTCGGATAAGCGAACACAAGCACGCCCATCTGACAGATCAGGCATGGCATAAAGAGCATCATAAACCACGTCAGTTTCTCACCCGGAAGCTGGGGTTCAAAATACAGCAGCCCATAATACAGCACCGCGAAAAGGTATCCCACGATCCCCGGGGGCTTCTTCTCGATCCCAAACACCTTATACAGCTCTGTCATTCCGATCAGGCTGATCAAAAGCAGCACTCCAAAGAGGAGCTGTCCGCCTGTAATCACTGTAACAAGAGCGATGATTATCAAAAGAATCCCGCTTAACAGCCGTGTTTTAAACATTTTTACGCCTCCTCTACACCGCCGAATCGTCTGTGTCTGTGATTGTATTCCTCGATCGCCTTGACCAGCTCTTTCTTCGTAAAGTCCGGCCACGGCACATCCGTGAAATAAAACTCAGAATAAGCGAGCTGCCAGAGGAGATAATTGGACAGCCTCTGCTCTCCGCTGGTCCGGATCATCAGATCCGGATCCGGGATACCGTGGGTATCCAGATAGGACTCGAACACAGACTCGTCGATCTGTTCAGGATCCAGTTTCCCTTCAATACAGTCTTCAGCCATCTTCTTCGCGGCACGCGTCATCTCATCCCTGCTCCCGTAATTCAGGGCAATGGTAAAATTCAGCCCGCCGTTATTTACCGTAGCAGCCTCCAGCTCCTGTATCCTGTTCTTAATGTCATCATCCAGCGGAGCAATGTCCCCGATCACGCGGATCTTCATATCATTTTTCGCCGCTGTCTTAAGACAGGTCTTCATATAATTGCGCAGCAACGTCATAAGCGCCGCAACCTCGCTGTCCGGACGGCTCCAGTTCTCCGTGGAAAATGCATAGACTGTCAGATATTTGATCCCCATTCTCCACGCTTCTTCACAGATACGCTCCACATTCTTGCTCCCCTGGGCATGTCCGTAATTTCTCGGCATTCCTTTGGCTTTCGCCCATCTGCCATTCCCATCCAATATGATCGCGATATGCTGTGGTATTTTCATATTCTTTCCCTTTCTTTTAGTCTGACTACTCACGTCATACAAAAGGGAGCCTTACATTTCAAAGCCCCCTTTTTCTGCCTAATGCCTGGGATGATACTTACACAGTCATGATCTCTTTGGATTTTGCCTCTACCATCTTGTCGATCTTCTCGATATACTTATCCGTAATCTTCTGAAGCTCATCCTCTAAATCCTTGATCCCATCCTCTGAGATCTCCGTTCCCTTCAGTTTCTTGAAGGCAACATTTCCGTCGCGGCGGATATTGCGGACAGCCACCTTTGCCGCCTCGCCTTTTTTCTTCACATCCTTTGCCAGTTCCTTTCTTCGCTCTTCCGTAAGCTCCGGGAACACAAGGCGGATGGATGCCCCGTCATTTGTCGGGTTGATGCCGATATCAGATGTGAGAATCGCCTTCTCAATCTCCTTTAACAGACTCTTCTCCCACGGCTGAATCTGGATCATGCGCGCCTCCGGCACGGACACATTTGCGACCTGCTGAATCGGAGTCGGTGCTCCGTAGTAATCTACGGTCAGTTTGTCCAGAACGTGGGGGTTGGCGCGTCCTGCGCGGATCGTCGCCAGTTCACTGTCAAGATTATTGATCGTTTTTGTCATCTTTACGTCATATGCTGCCACTTTTTCATTCATGCTGCAAGCCCTCCTGGATAATTATTTTTTGATTTAAACTGTAACTTTCGTTCCTGTAAAATTGCCGCTCATGGTCTCCACAATGCTGTTCTCTTCGTTCAGTCCGAACACGAGCATGGGCATCTTATTCTCAAGGCACATGATAGACGCTGTCAGGTCCACTGCTGCCAGCTTTTTGTCGATTACTTCCTGAATTGAGATTTCATCGTACTTCACTGCCTCTGGATTCACCTTCGGATCACTGTCGTAGATCCCGTCAATAGCCTTCGCCAGAAGCATGGCGTCTGCCTCGATCTCAACAGCTCTTAAAACAGCCCCTGTATCCGTGGAGAAATATGGATGCCCCGTGCCTCCTGCAAAGAAGATCACTTTTCCTGCCTCCAGCGCTTCCACTGCCGCGTCCTTGGAAAACAGGGATGTAAACGCGCCGCACACAAACGGGGTAAACACTTCTGTCTTCATCCCCACGTGACGGAAGATGTCGGATACATAAATACAGTTCATTACTGTCGCAAGCATCCCGATCTGATCTGCCTTTGTCCGGTCGATCGTCTCGCTGGTCCTTCCTCTCCAGAAATTGCCGCCTCCGGTCACGATCGCCACCTGGATTCCGTCGTTGACCAGCTTTCTCACCTGCTCCGCTACTCCGATACAGGTTGCCTCGTCAAATCCGGTCTTCTTATCTCCCGCGAGTGCCTCCCCGCTCAGCTTTAGTAATACTCTTTTCATTGTGTCTGCTCCTTTGATTTCTCTGCGCGGGACTTCCGGTTATCTGCTCCCGCTGACCTAAAATGAAGTATAACATAAGTTTTCCATTTTGTCATGTATTCTTCTGATCGTATAAGAGGTATCTTTTTTCAGTCTTCTCACTTCCTTATTCATCTCAGATGTCACAGGATAACCATAGAGATCAGCACTGTAATGATGCCGCATATGCCGATCGCAAGCCCGCTCATGGCTCCTTCCACCTCGCCCAGCTCGATCGCCTTTGACGTGCCGACGGCATGGCTGGACGCTCCGATCGCAAGCCCGGCTGCCATTGGGTCTGTCACCCGGAATACCCGGATTAGAAAAGGTGCGATAATGCTGCCCAGGATCCCCGTACCGATCACAGCCACTACCGTAATAGGCACCATGCCGCCCGCAGGCTCTGCGATGCTGACTGCAATGGGGGTGGTCACGGATTTCGGCAGAAGCGATACTGTCAGGCTTCCGCTGAGTCCGAACAGACGGCACAGTCCGTACACACTCAGCATAGAAGCAGCTGATCCTGCCGTGCATCCCACTATGATCGGCAGCCAGTACTGCTTCAGCACCTCGATCTTTGAATAGATCGCCACTGCAAGGCACGCCGTAGCCGGAGCCAGGAACATGTTGATGATTTCCCCGCCTGCATTGTAAGATTCATAGGGGATCTTAAAGATCAGGAGCACACCTGATGTCAGGACAATGGCAATGATCAAAGGATTGCATATCG
>CALWFS010000069.1 GCA_944377705.1 uncultured Mediterraneibacter sp.
AGGACTGGTATCTGATGTGCCCCCACGATATTGAGATGGCAAAGGGATATAACCTGGAGGACTTTTACGGAGAGGAATGGGAAAAAAGATATTGGGACTGTGTGCATGATTCACGGATTACAAAGCGCACCATAGGGCTCAAGGACATGGTGCGGCTTATCATTAAGTCCGTGGTGGAGACAGGAGCGCCCTTTACCTTCAACAGGGATATCGTAAACCGGGCGAACCCCAACTCCCACAGAGGAATGATCTACTGCTCCAATCTCTGTACGGAGATCGCGCAGAATATGGCTCCCATTTCCACGGTCAGTACAGAAGTAAGGACGGAAGAGGGAGATACCGTGGTGGTAAACACTACAAAAGCAGGGGAGTTTGTTGTGTGTAATCTTGCTTCGCTCTCTCTTGGAAGGCTTCCGGTGCAGGATAAGGAATATATGCGCGGAGTAGTGAGGACGGTCGTACGCGCGCTGGACAATGTGATCGACCTGAATTTTTATCCTCTTCCCTACGCAAAGATCACCAATCACAGCTACCGTTCCATTGGACTTGGCGTCAGCGGATATCACCATATGCTGGCAAAGAACAGTATAAAGTGGCAGTCAGAAGAGCATCTGGAATTTGTGGACCGTCTGTTTGAAGAGATCAACTATGCGGCAGTGGAGGCAAGTTCAGACTTTGCCGCGGAAAAGGGAAGCTACCGCTATTTTGAAGGTTCAGACTGGGATACCGGAGCGTACTTTGACAAGCGGGGCTATACGTCTGAGGACTGGTCCGCGCTGCGCAGAAAGGTTCATGAGCAGGGCATGAGAAACGCTTATCTCCTCGCCATTGCACCCACCAGTTCCACGTCCATCATTGCGGGCACCACGGCGGGGATTGATCCGGTCATGAACAAGTTTTTCCTGGAGGAGAAAAAAGGCTCCATGCTGCCCAGAGTGGCTCCGGACTTAAGTCTTGAAACTTACTGGTACTATATCAATGCCCACCATATTGATCAGACCTGGTCCGTGCGCGCCTGCGGTGTGCGTCAGCGCCATGTGGATCAGGCACAGTCTATGAATTTTTATATCACCAACGAATATACAATGCGTCAGGTGCTCAATCTCTATCTCCAGGCATGGGAGTGCGGTGTAAAGACAGTTTATTATGTGCGCTCAAAATCACTTGAGGTAGAAGAATGCGAGTCATGTTCATCCTGACGGACAGGATAAATGAAAGGAGAAACAGATGCAGGAATTTGATGTAAGACAGCCCCTTCCTCATAAACCGCTTTTTAATCCGGGCGGGGATACTGACGTGCTCAAGAGGCGTATGATCGGGGGCAATACGACAAATCTCAATGATTATAACAACCTGAAATATCCATGGGTGTCTGACTGGTATCGCCAGGCAATGAACAACTTCTGGATTCCCGAGGAGATCAATCTGTCGCAGGATATCAAGGATTACCCGAAACTGGAGAAGGCGGAGAGAAAGGCGTACGACAAGATTCTGTCCTTCCTCGTTTTTCTTGATTCCATACAGACTGCGAACCTGCCCTGTGTTGGAGAGTATATTACTGCGAACGAGGTGAATCTCTGTCTTAACATACAGACATTTCAGGAGTGCGTACACTCCCAGTCCTATTCTTATATGCTGGATACGATCTGTTCGCCTGAGGAGAGAATGGACATCCTGTACCAGTGGAAAACGGATGAACACCTGCTTAAGAGGAATACTTTTATCGGAGACTGCTACAATGAGTTCCAGACAAAAAAGGATGCAAGAACGCTCCTGAAAGTGATGATGGCAAATTATGTGCTGGAGGGTATCTATTTTTATTCCGGGTTCATGTTCTTTTACAATCTGTCCAGAAACGGAAAGATGCCTGGATCCGCTCAGGAGATCCGGTACATCAACCGGGATGAGAACACGCATCTGTGGCTGTTCCGCAATATCATCATCGAACTGCGCAAGGAACATCCGGAATTGTTTGACGAAGCCATGGTGGCAGAGATGCGGGAACTTCTCATGGAAGGCGTGCGCCAGGAGATCGAATGGGGACACTATGTGATCGGAGACGATGTGGCCGGCCTGAACCGCCGGATGGTGACCGAATATATCCAATATCTGGGCAATTTAAGGTGGACAAGCTTTGGCTACGACCCGATCTATCCCGGATATGAAAGAGAGCCGGAGTCCATGAGGTGGGTATCCCAGTATTCCAATGCAAACATGGTCAAGACGGACTTCTTTGAAGCCCGGTCCACGGCTTATGCAAAATCCACGGCACTGGTGGACGATCTGTAAGGATTATCTAACTTGTGCATTGAAAAAGTGGAGAGGGTGTGCTATTATAAACGAGGGATGAGATTCCCGGTTATATAAAAGAGAGAAATGAAAATAAGTTCAGATTATTTTCAAAGAATATCAGGAGGTAAATTAAGAAATGAAAAAATATGTATGTGATGTATGTGGATATATTTATGATGAAGTGATCGGAGATCCGGATAACGGTATCGAGGCAGGCACAAAGTGGGAAGATGTACCGGATGATTTCTTATGCCCGCTGTGCGGCGTAGGAAAAGATCAGTTCTCAGAGGTTGAGTAAAACTGCCTTTCGCAGAAAAGGATAAAGCGGTGCTGCCGTCCCATGTATAGAAGTGGGGCGGCAGTGTTTTTGTCAGGGACAGAGCAGGCAGTCTTCCATGAAAAGATGGGTAAAGTAAGGATCGTTAAGAAAGGATAGATACTATGGAAAAATATGATGTGATCATAATCGGCGCGGGCCCCGGGGGAATTTTTGCGGCGTATGAGCTGATGAAGAAAGCTCCTGAGATGAGCGTGGCAGTGTTTGAGTCGGGAAATCCTCTGGAAAAGAGAAAATGTCCTATTGACGGGAAAAAGGTAAAAAGCTGCATCAGCTGCAAGACTTGTGCGATCATGAGCGGTTTTGGAGGCGCAGGCGCGTTCTCTGACGGAAAGTATAATATTACCAATGATTTCGGCGGTACGCTGTATGAGTATATCGGCAAGGACACTGCCATTGATCTTATGCGCTATGTAGATGAGATCAACACGGCGTACGGCGGGAAGGGTACGAAAATGTACTCCACCGCGGGCACCAAGTTTAAGAAGCTGTGCATGCAGAACAAGCTGAAGCTGCTGGATGCGTCTGTGCGCCATCTCGGCACGGATATCAATTATGTTGTGCTGGAAAATCTCTTCGATGAGCTGAAGGATAAGGTGGATTTCCGGTTCAACTGTCATGTGGACAACGTAGAACTGATGGACGGGGGATACAGGATCATCACAAAAGAGGATGCGTATGAGTGCAGTCAGTGCATTGTCTCCGTGGGACGAAGCGGCAGCAAGTGGATGGAGCAGATCTGCGAGAGGCTGGATATTCCGACCAAATCCAACCGTGTGGACATCGGAGTGAGGGTGGAGCTTCCGGCAGTCATCTTTTCCCATCTGACGGATGAACTCTATGAGAGCAAGATCGTATACCGCACGGAGAAATTCGAAGATAGGGTGCGTACATTCTGTATGAATCCGTACGGCATTGTGGTGAATGAGAATACGAACGGGATCGTCACTGTGAACGGACACAGCTATGAGGATCCGGAGAAACAGACAGAGAATACAAATTTTGCTCTTCTGGTGGAGAAACATTTCTCCGAGCCCTTTAAGGACAGCAACGGTTACGGGGAGAGCATTGCGCGTCTGTCAAATATGCTGGGCGGAGGCGTGCTCGTACAGCGCTTCGGAGATCTGATCAGAGGAAGAAGAAGTACATGGGAAAGGATTGAGGAAGGTTTTGTGCGTCCGACGCTTGCGGCAGAACCGGGAGACTTAAGTCTTGTGCTTCCCAAGAGAATCCTGGACGGGATCATTGAGATGGTTTATGCGCTTGACAAGATCGCCCCGGGCACAGCTAATGATGATACACTGCTCTATGGGGTGGAGGTGAAATTCTACAACATGGAAGTCAAGCTGGATGAACACCTTGAGACAAGGCATAAGGGACTCTACGTGATCGGGGACGGAAGCGGAGTTACCCACTCTCTGTCCCACGCATCGGCAAGCGGGATATATGTGGCAAGAGAGATTGTGGAGAATGGATGAGAAGAGACTTCAGCAGTTTGAGAAGATGCTCTCTGCCGTGCAGGCAGAATATGAAGCAATCATCCGGCAGATGGAAGAGTTAAAAGAGAAAGGAAAGATCAGATCCGTCACATACCAGCAGCTTCTGGCGAGGAAGATGACATACCAGAACATGCTTTCCATGTATGAACTCTACGATCTGATCGACAAATAAATGATAAGATTACTTGCAGTGGATATGGACGGCACCTGCTTAGACAGCAGGAGCCGTATGACAGACCGGACATTAGGCGCGTTGCGCCGCGCGGCTTCAGAGGGGCTTATAGTGGTCCCCGCTACCGGACGGAATCTGGGCTGTGTGCCACACCGTCTGGCAGCAGGCACGATCGACGGACCGGTGTTGCCTTACAGGGGCAGAGAGGCGGATGCAGAGAAAAATAAAGGTCTCTTTCGGTATGTGATCTCATCCAATGGGGCAGTGGTAACAGATATCTGGGAGAAAAAGACGGTATTCCGCGCAATGATGCAAAGAGAAGAGGCTGCCTCCCTGCTGGAAGCGTGCAGGGAGATCCGGCTCGGAAATGCTGCCCATATCTGTCATCGCTACCTGATGGAGGGCAGGTTTCTTGCCATGGCGGGAAGGCTGATTTACGGGAAAGATGCTGCCGGGGTTTACTGTGTCAGGGATATACGGGAGGCTGTGGACAAGAGCGCTCAGGAAGTGGAAGAACTGCAGTTTTATTTTCTCTCACGGAAGGCAAAAGAAAAACTGAAGGAGACCATGCTGTCCTATCCGGAGCTGAGCGCGGCATATACAGGAATCTATGCAGAGGTCTATTCGAAAAAAGCGTCTAAGGGAAACGCGCTGTCTGCTCTTCAGAGATATCTGGGTATCGCCCGGGAAGAAACCGCCTGCATCGGGGACGGAGAAAATGACCTGTCCATGTTTGGGGCGGCGGGAATGAAGATTGCCATGGGGAATGCTGTGGCTGAGCTGAAAGGAAAAGCAGATCAAGTGACGGCCTCCAATGACCGGAACGGGGCTGCGGAGGCGATCGACAGGCTTCTGAAACTGTGATTTGGGACAGGATAAATTGCGATTGGGGACGTAGTAAAATTGGATTTTACTACGTCCCCAATCAGCAGTTTAGTTCGCCTGCACTATCGATTTTACATGGCTGATTTCTTCCTGAGTCGCCTTTGCCGCGGGAACGTAGTAGCTGCGTTCCCTGGCAGCGTCATACATTTTTTCCTGTGACATCTCGCACTGATTGCGCATCTGTTTCAAACACTGTTTGAGTTCTTTGTTTTCTGTCTGGGCGATCATGTCGCCAAACATTTTCAGTTCACCGTTTATGCCGACCAGAGCGTCTGCAACCATTGTTTTTTCATCCATTGTCTTCACCTCGTTTTAAAATCTTTTACAGGAATTTCATGAGTTCTTGTTTGTTCTTCATGGCAGAATCTGCCGCGTCCTGAAAGAGCTTTTTGATCTCAGGATCCTCTGTTTTTGAAGCATAATCCGTCATCTTGCAGTGGGTTGTGGAATAACCGCCGATGAGATGACGCAGGTTCTGAAGATCCAGAATTGATATTTCTGACATAAGTGCCGCCTCCTTAAATGAAATAATTTTTCAGGTCTTAGTATGTCCGAAACATTATCTGTTTATGAGCGAGTGGGCGACAAATTCATGAAAAAGATCCCTCATTTCCCGGGAGGATCGATACATGCACTCCGGATGCCACTGTACGCCGATGGCAAAAGGGTGAGAGTCCAGTTCGATCGCCTCGATGGCTCCGTCCTGGGAGCGGGCGCTTACGGACACGCCTTTGCCGGGGAAATTAACTGCCTGGTGATGGAAACTGTTCACATAGAGACAGGTGCCTGCGTACTGTTTCAGCCGGCTCCCTCTCTCGATGCGGATCTGGTGGCTGACTTCACTGCGGCTGGCAGACTGCTGCATATGGTTCAGGACCTGTCCGGGGATCAGGGACATGTCCTGCCAGATCGTGCCGCCGCAGGCTACACTCAAGATCTGCATTCCCCGGCAAATGGCAAAGACAGGTTTCCGGGACATAAGGACTCGCTTCATAAGTCGGATCTGAAACAGGTCCACAGTGATATCCGTCTTTCCATTCCCTTCCACAGGCTCTTCGCCAAAGAGAAGGGGGGTGATGTCTTCCCCGCCGCAGAAAAGGAAGCCGTCACATAGTCTTACATACTCATCTATGACATGGTCGCTTCGCACAAGCGGAAGGATAAAAGGCAGTCCCCTGGAATACCGGACAGACTGGATATAGGGATTGGTCACGAATTGGCGGTTTTCGGAAAAGCCGCATACAATAATACCGATTTTTGGTTCCATATGCACTCCTTATTTACTGAAATGATCTGTCTGAAGACAATATGGGGCGCGCATAATGGATGATTTTTTCTCTCAGGAATATCCACGACACGCCAATGATATGATAGACTATGTAAAAAATCAAAAGAATATACATCAAAGGAGTTTTTTATGAAATGGATCGATCTGCATTGTGACACGCTCAGTATGATTATGCAGGAAGCGCCCGCCGGTATGGAGTATAGCGGGGGGAGGCTGCGGAAAAACAGTCTGTGCGTAGACATCGGGAGGCTAAAAGACGCGGGCGCGGCCGCTCAGTTTTTTGCATGCTATGTAAATGCTTCAGATTTCTGCCATGGCGCCGCTGTTGGGAGGACAGGAGAATTGTGGGACCGAGCGTACCAAAAGGCCCTGTCAATGGCCGCCTGCGCGGCAGATGCGCAGGATGAATGGTTCGGGATCGCGCGGTCAGCGGCGGATATCCCGGGCATGGAACAGGACTCCCGGGTGGCGGGAGTTCTGACTGTGGAGGAGGGCGGCGTGTTAAACGGTATGCCGGAACGATTGGAAGAATTATACGACAGCGGAGTACGCCTGATCACGCTCACATGGAACTATGAAAACTGTATCGGCAGCCCGAACAGCAGAGAACCCCATCTGATGCAGCGGGGGCTTACGCCGTTCGGCGTACAGGTTGTAGAGAGGATGAATACGCTGGGCATGATCGTAGATGTTTCCCATCTGTCGGACGGAGGCTTTTGGGACTGTATCCGATACAGCGAGAAACCGATCATAGCATCCCACTCAAACGCCAGGGCGCTCTGTCCCCATCCGCGCAACTTAAGCGATGAGATGCTTCGTTCCCTTGGCGACAGGGGAGGAGTCGCAGGCGTAAATTTCTATGGGGTATTTCTACGCCCGGACGGCCGCTCGGATATTACGGATATTGTCCTTCACCTACGGCATATGATGAACCGGGCAGGTGAAGACGCTGTGGCTCTGGGAACAGACTTTGACGGTTTTGACCGGGATTCTCTTCCGGACGGGATCCGCGGTGTCCAGGATATGGCCCTGCTGTGGGATGTCATGAAAGGCGCCGGGTTTACAGAGCGTCAGATCGAAAAAGCTGCATATAAGAATGTGATGCGCGTCCTGAGAGAATGCATTGGTTAAGCTGAGAGAAATGTTGAGAGAAATTTCTGGTACAGAAGCTCCGGGCATGGTATGATGTATGAAATGGGGTTTTGAACAAATCAAAAATTGCTTGAAGGAAGAGAGGTAGAAAATGGAAAACAAAAGAATCATCCAGGTGGAGGAGAAAGTACCTTTTAAGCTGCTGGTGCCGCTGAGCATCCAGCATATGTTTGCCATGTTCGGCGCGTCTGTTCTGGTGCCCTTTGTATTCGGCATCAATCCTGCGGTCGTCCTGTTCATGAATGGTGTGGGAACCCTGCTTTTCATACTGATCACAAAGGGAAGGGCGCCTGCGTATCTGGGATCCAGTTTCGCATTCCTTGCTCCGGCGGGGGTTGTGATCGCAAAGTGGGGATACAGTTACGCGCTGGGCGGATTCGTAGTGGTAGGCTTTTTAGGCTGTATATTGGCGCTGATTATCTATAAATTCGGTTCGGACTGGATCGACGTGGTCCTGCCTCCTGCGGCAATGGGACCGGTGGTGGCGCTGATCGGCCTGGAACTGGCAGGAAATGCGGCCTCCAATGCGGGACTTTTGGATGAAACAATAGACGTAAAAAATGTGATTGTATTTCTTGTCACCCTGCTTACGGCAGTGCTCGGTTCAGTTGTATTCAGAAAATTTTTGGCAGTGATCCCTATTCTGATCGCCATCATTGCTGGATATGTGGCTGCGCTTATCTGCGGCATTGTGGATTTTTCCGACGTTATGGCCGCACCCCTCTTTTCCCTGCCGAATTTTTCCTTCCCGAGTTTTAAATGGGAGGCGATTGTGATCATCCTGCCGGTGCTCCTCGTGATCGCGTCAGAGCATATCGGGCATCAGATTGTCACAAGCAAGATCGTGGGACGGGATCTTCTGAAAGATCCGGGGCTTCATCGATCCCTGTTTGCGGATAACTTTTCTACGATGATCTCCGGCTTGATCGGTTCTGTGCCGACCACGACTTACGGAGAGAATATCGGGGTCATGGCAATGACAAAAGTGTACAGTGTGTATGTGATCGGAGGCGCGGCAGTGCTGTCCATTATCTGCTCCTTCATCGGGAAGATGACAACTCTGATCAACACAATCCCAGGACCTGTGATCGGAGGGATCTCCTTCCTGCTCTATGGAATGATCGGAACCTCCGGCATCCGTATCCTGGTAGATTCCAAGGTGGATTACGGCCGGTCAAGGAATATGGCAATGACTTCGGTTATCTTTGTCGTCGGTCTTTCCGGCATTACTGTACAGTTTGGCAGCATCCAGCTTACCGGAATGGTGCTGGCATGTGTGGCAGGCATGATCATGGGGCTGACATTTTATGTGCTGGACAAACTCAGGCTTACGAATGACAGAGAGGATTCCTGACAATAGAGTGTATAATTTCTTCATTCAAATTTAAGAAATTGTTTCAAAAAAACGATGCTTTTTCCGTTTATAATCTGCTTCAGTGGAAAGAAGGATAAAACACTTTCCCATGACCTTGAAGATTGGAGGAGGCGGACAATAAATGTCGCAGCATTGGGCAGAGTACACAGGAGAAGGAAGGAGGAGAACTTATCCGGCAGACAGACGGAGGCGGAAAAAGAGAAAGCGGAGAGGCAGCTTCCTGAGGAAGGCCTCGGCGGTTCTGGTGGTGATCACAGTGCTTTTTGTCCTGAAAAATGTGATCGGAGAACAGATCATACTGACGAGAGACGGGATCGTCTGGAGCGGGGATCTCGATTCTGTATACCAAGATGCGGGAGATATGTCGGATACCCTGCGGCAGCTTGTGGAGAATAACCCGGAGACCATAGATTTTGTCCGGGGTTATCAAGAGAAAAAGGATCTTCCTCCGGCTGAGGACATCGGTGAGGTGGCCGCAGGTGTGATCCCTCATCTTCTGCAATGGGATGAAAGATGGGGATATCAGATATATGGGGACAA